>JBILEG010000260.1:0-5396 GCA_044352225.1 Pseudomonadales bacterium
CGATTTCAGCAGCGCTGTGGCCAAGTTCACCACCCGCCGCGTCCAGAAACGTCTGGAAGACACACTCGACTTCCCCCCCATGCCCGAGACCGCGCGCCGCGTGATACAGATCGGTGCGGATCCTGGCTCGGGCGTGAGTGAGCTCGCGCAAGCCGTGGAGATCGACCCTTCGCTCGCCGCCCAGCTGATCAGCTGGGCCTCTTCGCCCTACTACGCGGCGCCCGGCAAGATCACCTCGGTGCGCGATGCCATCCACCGCGTGCTCGGCTTCGATCTGGTGATGAACCTGGCACTGGGGCTGTCGCTGGGCACCACGCTCAGGCTTCCGCGCGAGGGCCGTTACGGGTATCGCAACTACTGGCTGCAGGCGGTGCACGGCGCCGCCATGATGGAAAACCTCTGCAAGGCGGTGCCGGTGGATCGCCGCCCCATCGCCGGGCACGCCTACCTGGCAGGTCTGCTGCACAACTTCGGTTTCCTGCTGCTGGCAGAACTGTTCAAGCCGCAGATGCAGACCGTCTGCCGCTATGCCGAGGCCAACCCGCATCTGGGGCACTGGCAGGTCGAACGTTTCCTGCTGGGCGCGACGCGCGAGCAGATGGCCGCGTGGCTGCTCAGGAACTGGAAACTGCCTGAAGAGATCTGTGCTGCTGTGCGTCACCAGCACCGGCCCGATCTGGCAGGCGAACAGCAGCCGCTCGCCACCTTGCTGTATCTGAGCACGCGCCTGCTGCGCCATCAGGGCATAGGCAGCGCCCCGTTGGAGCACATCCCCGATGCCACCTTCGCGCAAGTGGGCGTGTCGCGGGACTCCGCGCTCGCTGCAAGCGAGCGCGTGATGCGGCAAACCGGGGCCCTGGAAGCGCTCGCCCGCGACCTCGCCGCCTGAGCCGCTGCCTCAGGGCAGCAGCGGGGGCAGTTCCTTCTGCAGTGCCATCTTCTGCTTGGTGCCATCGCCCGTCAGCGCAAAGCCAAGGAGCTTGCCGTCTGCAGCGCGGAACTCGGCCACGATATCGGGCGCGCTGCCGCTGATCGACCACGCACCCGCCGAGCCCGGCGCAGGCGGTGAGACCACCACGGGGCAGGCAGGCGTCTTGATGGTGACCGGCATGGCCGGATACACCACCGCCGTCTGTTCACCCGTGAGGGTTTTGGCAAGCGCCCGCGCCGCGGCCATCAAGGGCGCGACGTAATAGAGCACCCAACCCTCGACCTCGGCACAGTCGCCGAGCGTGTACACATCGGGCGCGCTGGTGGCGAGGAAGCGATCCGCCACAATGCCGCGGTTGACGCTGATGCCCGCCGCACGCGCCAGATCGACGCGCGGACGCACGCCGATAGCAGAGACAGCGATGTCGGCTTCTATCTGCGCGCCATCGTCCAGCGTACCCACCACACCCTTGCCCGCCGCGCCCTTGTCGACAGCCTTCACAAAACGCCCGAAGTGGAAGCGCACGCCTTTGGCCTCGAGCGCCCCCTGCACCGCACGACCCGCAGGCTCGGGCAACAGCGTGGGCAGCGACCAGCCGAGCGGGTCGACGACATCGAGTTCGAATCCGCCGTTGGCGAGGTCGTTGGCGAACTCGGAGCCGATGAGCCCCGCGCCTACCACCAGCACTTTCTTCACGGCGTTCTGCTCGAGCGCGCTGCGGAAGGCGGCGTAGTCGAGCAGATCGTTCACGGAGTAGACGCGGTCCAGAGCGTCGCCGCCGAGCGGTGGGCGGATGACGTCGGCGCCCCAGGCGAGCACGAGCTTCGCGTACGCAAGGGTGCTGCCGTCGTCCAGCGTGAGCCTCTTGCCGGCGGTGTCGATGGCGTTCACCCGCGTGCGGGTGCGCACGGTGGCCTTCAACTGCGTGGCCATGGTGGCGGCGTCGGAGGTTGCGAGGTCTGCGGCGGTGGTGCCCTTGGTGAAACCGGTGGAGAGCATCGGCTTCGAATAGAAGGCGCCGTCGTCTGCGGTGAGCAGCACGAGCGGGGCTTCGGCATCGAGCTTGCGGAACTCGCGGGCCAGGTTGTAGCCCGCGAGCCCGGTGCCGATGATCACCACCGGCGCGCGCTCGGCCGCCGGGGCCGGAGCCGCGGAAGGCAGGGGCGTGGCGTCGATCAGCTCGAAGTCTTCTTTGCCGACGCCGCAATCGGGGCAGAGGAAGTTGGCGGGTACGTCTTCCCAGCGCGTGCCCGGGGGAATGCCTTCGTCGGGCCAACCCTTGGCCTCGTCATAGACCCAGCCACAAACGATGCATTCCCAGCGCGCCATGCGAATTCCCCTGACAACAACAAGAAGACGAGCAAACCGCCGGAACGCTGCCCGGTGCGGGATAGAATCCGCACCTTCGATGACCTGACGGAGGCGCGGATTGTACGCGGAGGGCTTCAACTCGGGCCAGCCAAGCGCGCGGCGCTGGCGGCACTGGCGCCGCTGGCCTGCGGGGGAACTTCCCGCACGGGTGCGCGACATGCTGCTCGATCAGGGTTCGCTTACGGCGCGCCTGGTCGATGCCAGCGCTGGTGCGTTTGCCGTGCGCGTGCTCGGACAGTCCTGGCAGCGCCCGCTGGCTGGCGAACGGGCAGCGCTGGGGCTTCGGAGCGACTCGCGCGCGCTGGTGCGTGAAGTGGCGCTCGCCTGCCACGGCGAGCCCTGGGTGTTTGCGCGCAGCGTATTGCCCGCGGGCTCGCTCACGGGCGATCTGCGGCACCTGCGACGCTTCGGCGCGCGCTCGCTTGGCGCGATGCTGTTCGCGGATCCGCATCTGCTGCGCGGGGATTTCGAGCTCGCCCTGATCGGGCCCGAAGACCCGCTGGTGCCAACAGGGCTGCGCGGCGCACATGCTCTCTGGGCGCGGCGCTCGGTGTTCCGCCTGCGCGGCAAGCCGCTTCTGGTGCAGGAGGTGTTCCTGCCCGCCTGCCGGATCGGCCGCGCCGCGGCGTCCGTATACTCGCCGCGCATGCCCTGAGGTCCGCCGTGCCCCATCCCACGCCACGAGAACGCCTGTCGCTCTACCTGCGGCTCATCCGCTTCGATCGACCGATCGGGAGTTTCCTGCTGCTGTGGCCCACGTGGTGGGGCCTGTGGCTGGCCTCCGCCGGCGAACCGCATTTCAACAATCTCGTGATCTTCACTGCGGGCGTGTTCCTGATGCGCTCGGCGGGTTGCATCGCCAACGATCTGGCCGACCGCGAGTTCGACCGCCACGTGGCGCGTACGCGTGATCGCCCGCTCACCAGTGGTGCGGTGAGCGTGAAAGAAGCGGTGATTCTGGCTCTGCTGCTTGCGCTGGCATCTTTTGCGCTGGTGCTGCAGACCAACACGCTGACCGTGTGGATGTCGGTGGGCGGGCTCGCGCTCGCTGCCGTGTATCCGTTCATGAAGCGTTTCACGCACCTGCCGCAATTCGGGCTGGGCTTCGCGTTTTCCTGGGGCATCCCGATGGCTTTCACCGCGGAACAGGGCGCACTGCCGCCTGCGCTCTGGCTGCTGTTCACGGCAGCAGTGCTGTGGAGCGTGGTCTACGACACCTTCTACGCCATGGTCGATCGCGAGGACGACATCCGCATCGGCATCCGCTCCACGGCCATCCTGTTCGACGAGGCAGACCGGAAGATCACCGGCGCGCTGCAGGTGATGGTGCTGGTGCTGCTGGTGCTGACGGGGCGGCAGTTCGGCTTGGGGCTCATGTACTACATCGGGCTTTCCGTGGGTGCCGCGCTCTTCGCGTGGCAGCAGTGGCAGATCCGGGATCGCGATAGCGCCAAATGCTTCAGTGCCTTCCTGAACAACAACCTGTTCGGCCTGGCGGTCTTCGCCGGCATCGCCTTCGATTACGCGCCGTGAGCCGCACCGTTGCGCTCGTGACGGGCGTGGATGCGGTGGACGCCGCGCGCTGGAATGCGCTGCGCGGCACCGCATTCCCCTTCCTGCGGCACGCATTCCTGCACGCGCTGGAGACGAGCGGCAGCGTGGGCGAGGGCAGCGGCTGGCAACCGCGGCATCTGCTGCTGCAGGAGGGCGAGCAACTGCTCGCCGCCATGCCCTGCTACGCCAAAACGCATTCCTACGGCGAGTACGTGTTCGACTGGTCCTGGGCCGATGCCTACAACCGCCACCGCGTGCCCTACTACCCGAAGCTCCTGAGCGCGGTGCCTTTTACGCCCGCCACGGGGCCGCGCATATTGGTGGCCGAGGGGGTGGAACTGCGCGAGGCGCTCGCCGCTTTCCTGCCGGCGCTGCGCGAGGCCTGTGAACGGCGCTATTCCTCCTGGCACCTGCTGTTTCCCGAGCCTGCGCTGGCGGCGCGGTGTGCGGAACTCGGGCTGCTGCGCCGTACCGGCGTGCAGTACCACTGGCAGAACCGCGGTTACGCGAGCTTCGAGGATTTCCTGGCGCGCTTTGCCTCGCGCAAGCGCAAGCAGCTGAAGAAAGAACGCCGGCAGGTGGCGGAACAGGGGCTCGAGATCCGGCGTCTGCGCGGCGCGCAGATCGATGCCGCGATGTGGGAACGTTTCTACGTTTTCTACCAGATGACCTACGCGCGACGCAGCGGCCACGGCGGTTATCTGAGCCGCGAGTTCTTCCACGCGATCGGCGAGACGATGCCGGAAAATCTCTTGCTCGTGGTGGCGCTGCGTGAGGGCGAACCGGTGGCGGGCGCGCTCAACCTGATCGGCGATGACACGCTGTACGGGCGCTACTGGGGCTGCATCGAAGACTACGCCCAACTGCACTTCGAGCTTTGCTACTACCAGGGGATCGAATTCTGCATCGAGCAGGGGCTCGCGCGTTTCGATGCGGGTGCGCAGGGCGAGCACAAGCTCGCGCGTGGTTTCGAGCCGGTGATCACCGAGTCCTTCCACCACATCGCGCACGAGGGTTTCCGCGAGGCGATCGCGGATTTCCTGCGGCGCGAGTGCGTTTCGGTGGAAGGTTTCCGGCAAGAGGCCACGCAATCTCTGCCCTTCCGCAAGGACGGCGAAGACTGAGCAGCCGCTGCGATCAGGCGAACGCGGAAGCCTTTCGCCAGAGCAGCAGCCGGTTGTTCGAGGGCATGGCGTGGTCGGCCTGCGGTTCAAGCCCTGCTTGGGCCGCAAGTGCATGTATGGCTTCGATATCGCGAATGCCCGAGCGCGGATCTCGGGCCTTCAGCCAGCGGTCGAACTGGCGGTTGCTCTCGCTGGTGAAGCGGCCTTCGTAGTTGAAGGGCCCGTAGACTGCGAGCAGCCCGTCGGCTCCGAGCACGCGCCCCGCTCCGGCAAAGAATGCCTCCACGCCGTCCCGGCCCATGATGTGCAACGTGTTGGCGCTGAAGACCGCGTCCACGTGCGTGTCGGGCCATTCACCCAGCACGTCGAGCGTGATGGGCGCATGCAGATTGGGCAGCGCCGCGTACGCGCGCCAC
>JBILEG010000261.1:0-5330 GCA_044352225.1 Pseudomonadales bacterium
CGAGGGCAGCACGCTGATCCGCGTGCTCGATGCCTTCCTTGCGGCGATGAGCGAGGTAGTGCTCGCCCACGGCGGCACTGTCGACAAGTTCATGGGCGACGCGATCATGGCGGTGTTCGGGGCACCGGAGCCCTGCCCGGGTCATGCACAACAGGCGCTGGCCTGCGCCGCAGAGATGCAGATTGCGATGGACCAGCTCAACGCCGGGAACCGCGCCAGCGGGCTCCCCGGCATTTACTGCGGCGTGGGCGTCAACACCGGCCACGTGATGACGGGCTGGCTCGGCTCCCCGCGCCACCGCGAGTACTGCGTGGTGGGCGACGCGGTGAACCTTGCCGCGCGCATCGAATCGCTCAGCCTGCGGGGTCAGGTACTGGTCGGCGAGAGCACGCGCGCCGCGGCCGGGGATTTCGCGCTCACCGGCGAGGTGATGCAGGCCTGGCTGAAGGGACAGCCCGGCCCGGTGCAGGTCTACGAACTCCTCGGCATACCCTCGCTCGATCTGCTGATCAGCCGCCGTGATCTGCGCCGCAGCCACCGCGTGCGCGTCGAGATGCCTTTCACCTACCAGTTGCTCGAGGGCAAGCGGGTGCTGGAGGAAACGCACCACGGCATCGCCCGCGACATCGGCTATCAGGGCATGCTCGCGGAACTCGACCGTCCGGTCGCCCCGTTTTCGGATATCCGGCTCTCACTCGATCTCTCGCCGCTCGGCTATCGCGAAGTCGATGTGTACGGCAAGTTGCTGAACAACACCGCGCGCACGGGCCGTCTCCTGAGCGCCATCGAATTCACCGCGATCACCGTGCAGAGCGATATGGGCATCCGGCAGTTCGTGCAGATGTTGCTGCAGGGCTATCCCTCGGACCGGGAGTGAGCCGGATCAGGATGCGGCTGCACCGGCACCGAAGCGCGCAACGATCTCTTCACACGCGGCCTGCAAGGTGCTCTCGAGCTCTCGCAAGGCCGTCGTGATCGCGGCGCTGTCGCCCTCTCCGATCTGCCGCTCCAGTTTAGCGCTCGCATCGCGCAGCGCAGTGATACCCAGCGTGGCTGCCATGCTCTTCAGTGAGTGCGCAATACGCCCCGCCTGTTGCGCGCTGCCCGCCGCGAGCGCGGCAGCGGCGAGCGCGGCGTCGCCGCTGCGCAGCAGCGCGAAGCGCTGGAGCATGCGGTGGTAGGCGTCCTCACGCCCGCTGAAGTAGCGCAGCCCCGCCTCGGTATCGATGAGCGACACAGCCCCGGCAATCTGAGCCGGCACGCTGCCGCACGGCTCGGCACGGAGCGGCTGCGCATCGACGGGCAGCCAGCGCGCGAGTTCCCGGCAGAGGTTGTCGAAATCGACGGGCTTGGCGACATGGGCATTCATGCCCGCGGCAAGACAGCGCAGCCGGTCCTCGGGGAAGGCGTTGGCGCTCATGGCGATGATCGGCAGGGCGGCACAACCGGGAATCGCGCGGATCGCGCGGGTGGCGGAGAGCCCGTCCATCACGGGCATCTGCACATCCATGAGGATCAGGTCGATGCCGCCCGCGGTCGCAAGGCGCACGGCCTCGGCACCGTCTGCCGCCACGACCACACGGAGCGCGAGTTCCCCGAGCATCCCGATGCCCACTTCCTGACTGAGCACATCGTCGTCGACCAGCAGGACGCATGCGTTGCCTCGCGAGGACGGCGCCACCGGCGCAAGGGGCGGAGTCATGTGGCAGGCACCTCGGTGCTGGCTGCGGCAAGCGCAGCAGCAAGGGCCTGCAGCGCACCATCGAAATCGAAGTTGCCGACGCAGCTGCGAATCGGTTCGACGCGGGGGCCGAAGGCTGCTGCCAGCAACGCGGCGTGTTGCAGAAGCAGGTGCTGGGCCTCGAAGCTGCCCTCGGTGAGCGCGGCCTCGAGCGCCGCGCAGGCCTCGCGCAGCACGAGGGGATCGACCACAACGGCCTGCTCCGGTTCGGACTCGGCAGGCAACGCCGCGGCGAGGGGATCGAGCAGGCAACGCAGGGCGAGCATCGTCTCGATCTGCGCGGATTCGACGGCAGGGGAGGATTGGCCAGGCTCCAGCGCGTGCTCGAGGCGCGCCGCAGCATCGCGCAGAGGCATCGCGCCGATGGTGGCGGCCAGACCTTTCAGCGTGTGAGCCAAACGGCGCGCCTCGGCGGCGTCACCCGCGGAGAGGGCCGCGGCGAAGGCACCCTCGGTAGCAGACTGACTGGACACAAAGCGTCGCAGCAAACCGACGTAAGACGATGTCTTGCCCAGCAATCGGTCGAGCCCGATGCGTACGTCCAGCCCCGGCACAGCGAGCAGCGCGGGCGGCATGGGGCCGTCGGCCGTTCGCAAGGGCCGCGTGCGTGGCGTGTGCTCGCTGCGGGGTTTGATCCAGGCGAGCAGCGTGGACCACAACTGGCGCGGGTCGATGGGCTTGCCGATGTGGTCGTTCATGCCAGCCTCGAGACAGCGCTTGCGATCGGCTTCCATCGCATTGGCCGTCATCGCGATCACCGGCAATGCACCCAGCCCCGGCATCGTGCGGATGATGCGCGTAGCCTCCAGCCCGTCCATCACCGGCATCTGCATGTCCATCAGCACGGCATCGAAACTGCTCGTGCCCAGGCGTTCGATGGCCTGCTCGCCGTTCTCTGCAACCTCGACCACAAGCCCCGCCTCCGCGAGCAGCTCGGTGCCCACCTCGCGGTTCAGGGCGTTGTCCTCGACCAGGAGCACGCGCGCCCCGGCGATGATTGCAAGCGGCCGACGGGCAGCATCAGCCTCTTCGGCTGTCGTGGCGACGGGCACCTCTGTCTGTCCGCCCAGCAGGGTGATGGCCGTGTCGAAGAGCATGGAAGGGGCCACCGGTTTCAGGAGGATGTGCTCGATCCCCAGCGAAAGCGCCTCCTGGCGCAATTCATCACGGCCATACGCCGTCACGATGGCGAGCCTGGGGGAGTTCCGGAGCCCCAGCGCACGGATGCGCCGGGCGGTTTCCAGACCGTCGTGGTCGGGCATGCGCCAGTCGAGCAGCACGATGTCGAAGGGACGGTCCTGCACTGCGGCCTGCCGCACGGACTCTACCGCCGCCTCGCCCGTACCTGCCTCCGCCACCCCGAAGCTCATCGCAGCCAGTTGCGCGGCGAGCACCTCTCGGGCGTGCGGGTTGTCGTCGACCACGAGCACGCGGCGCCCGCGCAGATCCGGTGCGGGCAGGAGCTGGCGTTTGCGCCGGGTGCTGCGGCCGAAGGGCACGCTGAACCAGAACGTGGAGCCCTTGCCCTGCGTGCTCTCGACACCGACCTCGCCGCCCATGAGTTCGGCAAGGCGCTTGACGATGGCGAGCCCGAGCCCCGTTCCGCCGTATTTGCGCGTGGTGGAGGAATCACCCTGCTCGAAGCTGCGGAAGAGCCGCGATATCTGTTCGTCTGTCAGGCCGATGCCGGTGTCGGTGACGGCGAAACGCAACCGCACCTCGCTGCTGTCTTCCGCGAGCACACGCGCCTCGAGAGAGACCTCGCCCGTGTCGGTGAACTTCACCGCGTTGCTCGCGAAATTGATCAGGATCTGGCCGAGGCGCGTTGGATCGCCGTAGAGGTACTCGGGCACGCGCGGATCGATGTCGAGGAGCAGATCGAGGCCCTTCCCCCCGGCCTTCTCGGTCTGCAGCGTGACCACGTTGTCCAGCACGCGCTCGAGCTCGAACTCCACGCGCTCAAGACCGAGCTTGCCGGATTCGATCTTCGAGAAATCGAGGATGTCGTTGATGATCTCGAGCAGGTGCTGCCCCGCCTGTCCGATCTTGCGCATGAAATCCTGCTGGCGCGGTGTGAGGTCGGTCTTCAGCATGAGGTGGGTGAGCCCCACCACCGCGTTCATGGGGGTGCGGATC
The DNA here is from genome assembly GCA_044352225.1 of Pseudomonadales bacterium. Lineage (GTDB taxonomy): Bacteria > Pseudomonadota > Gammaproteobacteria > Pseudomonadales > UBA5518 > UBA5518. Next base: position 3,878 of record JBILEG010000261.1, read on the forward strand.
TCGTGGCTCATGTTGGCGAGGAAATCGGCTTTGACCCGCGCGGCTTCTTCGGCCATTTCCTTGGCGAGCCGCATGGCTCGGGCCGCCTCGCGCTCGGGCGTGATGTCGGTGAAGAGCGCGAAGGCGAGCTGCTCGCTGACGTCGGGGCTCTCCAGGCTGCGCGCGTTCACGAGGCAGGGCACGGTGTTGCCGTCGGCCCGCACCAGATCGATCTCGCCCCGGAAGCCATCGAGCAGCGCGGCCTCGTCGACAAGGGAGGCCGCGCGTCGCCCCTGCAGAGTGCCGACCGGCAAGCCCAGCAGCGCATCCATCGCCGGGTTGGAGTCCGAGATCCTGCCGTTGCCGTCGATCAGCAGATAGCCCTGGCTGGTGGCGGTGAGCATCGCGTAGAGGCGGGTGCGCGCATCGACGGCTCGGGAGCCCAGCGCCATCAGGAGCAACCCGAAGGCAAGGAGCAGGAACACCGTGATGCCAACGGCGAGCGCCAAGGTGTGCGGGCTGGCCGTATCCACGGGCTCGGCACCGTCGACCGGGAGGAAGTACGCGGCCTCCATGGCGATGTAATGCATGCTGGAAATCGCACCCCCCAGCACCACGCCACCGATCGCCGAGCCGAGGAAGGGCACGGAGCCCAGCCGCAGCCGCGCCACGATGTAACGCACCGACAGCGCCGGCAGCGCAAGCAGCACGGCCGCCAGCACCGAGAGCAGGAAGAGCCCGAGGTCGTAGCGCAACACACCGGCGAAGCGGATCGCCGCCATGCCCGAATAGTGCATGAGCCCGATGCCGCCGCCGAGCACCACTGCTCCGAACACCAGCCGTACGCGGCTCACGCGCGGCGCCGACATCACCAGCAGCGCCACAGCCGCCGCCGCGACGCCCGGCACCATCGACAACGCGGTGAGGGCGGTGTCGTAACCCACGCCGCAGTCCAGCCGGAAAGCCAGCATGCCGATGAAGTGCATGGCCCATACGCCACCACCGAGCATGAGCGCCGCCATGCCGATCCAGACGCGCCCGAGATTGCCCCGCGCGAGCCGCAGAACCGTCTCGAGGGCGCAGAAGGAAGCGAAGACCGCCACCAGCACCGAGGCTGTTACCAGCACCGGGTCGTAGCTGCTCTCGAAGGCGCGTTCGAGTGCATCTGTGCTGCTGGTGAATGCGATGTCCACGCCCGGCAGCACCCACATGTCAGTGCACCTGTTCCGGAGGGGAGCGGGACTGCAGGAGCCGCAGTTGCTGTGTGGCCGAGGGGAAATCGAAGTCCTGCACGGCGCGGGCGAGCGCGGCTACCGACTGCTCGCCGAATTGCACTGCGCACCAGGGCGCGAGCTCCTGCCAGAGCTCGCCGGATCGCATGTCGTCGTGCGCGAGAAGCCACTCGAGCCGGCCCATGCGCTCGGCCGCGTCCTCGTCGCTCAGCATCGCCGCCGGAGCGGGCTGCGGCAGCGCT
>JBILEG010000262.1:0-5328 GCA_044352225.1 Pseudomonadales bacterium
AGGTAACGCACAAGCACGATCCGCCCGCTGGACGCTTCGCCACCCACAATCAGTCTGCCGTCAGGCTGCTCCAGAACAAACTCACCCATGCTGCCGGGGAGCGGGTCAGTCTCGATGAAACCCGTGCCCTGACGCTGGTACACGAAGGTCGGAGCGGCCAGAAGTCCCTCGTACCCGCGCGCCTCGAGGGATGCGGTCCCGATGCTCCCGCTGCGGCTCTCGAGTTCCCAATCTCCGCCCAGTGCCGCGCTGCCCGTCGGGTCGGTCGACGCAGCCACATCCGCGCCCGTCAGGGCGGCCAGGTCATCGATGAACCCCTGCCCCGCGCTGCCCGCGCCTACATCGCAGCCGTACAGAAGAATGTCCGCTCCGTCGGCAAGCCCCTCGCTCCACAGCGCGAGATCCCCGGCGTGCTGGCCAAGGGAGTCCGCGTCCAGCACCGTCGACCCCAGATGCAACTCGCCCTGCGCGCCGTGGGAAATGATGTGAACGCTTCGCACATCGCTGTGGCGGCCAAGGGTATCGGCAATCTGCGACACCCCCTCTTCGCGGGGGTCGAGCATCACCACCAGCGCGCCGGGCGGGGATTGCTCTACGAACTGGCGGTAGTCCTTGACACTCGGGTCAACGAACACGATGGCGGTGGGCGATTGCGCCTGTACCGGCGTGGGCGCCGGCGCGGAGAACACCTGCGCGGCGAGGCTGTGGTCTGTGTGGTCGGAGGGGGCGGCGTCCGTGGCGTTGGCGTGGAGCAGGGTCTGGAGCAGAGAGGCCGCAGCAGCGTGGTCATCGGCAGTGGTAGCTGCCGCGGCGGTTGCAGCGGCGGCGGCATCGAAGACGATGCGCTTCTCGAGAGCCCTTATACCCAAGCGACGTGAGGCCACGGCATCCCCTCCATTTCGGACACGTGCTGGCAAGTCGGCACACAACCCTTCATGCGGTTCGTCCAGAACCAGGGTCGATCGACGCACCTATCGGGGATCGTCCGGAAACACTCGCGCTAGGGTTTTTGTAACCGATACGTGATGTCAACTTCAAGACGCGAAACAAGCACCGCCCCGGAGACTGAATCACGCGGCATCAACGCCCGGGGCCGGTTGCGCCTCCACGCCTTGCCCTACCCCCTACGCGTCGGGCTATGATTCCACGCGACCACTGCATTACCCGTAAAACGACATCAAGATCGCCGAGGGCACAGATATGAGCAACGCAATCCACTCCCCCGAACCGCAGAGCGCTACGCAGCGAAGCACGATGCAGCACCGCCCCTCTCGCCTCAGCCGTTTGGCGATGGCGGTGGCCTCGGTGATGACCGCACAGGCCCAGGCCCAGCCCGCAGACAAGGCCATCGAGGAAGTGGTGGTCACGGGCACCAAGCGCGAACTGAACGTGCAGGACGTGCCCCAGAGCATCACGGCCTTCTCTCAAGACGCCATCGCCAAGATGGCCATGAAGGGAATGGACGATTACATGAAGGCGCTGCCCAGCGCCTCGCTCACCAACAGCATGCCGGGGCGCAACGCCATCTCGATGCGTGGCATCTCGACGGGCTCTGCAGAGTACCGCACCGACAGCCAGGTCTCGGTCTACCTCGACGAGCAACCCGTCACCTCGATTTCGCAGCACCTCGAGATCCACGCCGTCGACATCGAGCGCATCGAGGCGCTGCCCGGGCCGCAGGGCACGCTCTTCGGCTCGAGTTCCCAGTCGGGTACGCTCAGGATCATCACCAACCGCCCCAACCACGACGGCTTCTCGGCCGAGATCGAGGGCGAGGCCTCCGCCACCAAGGGTGGCGATCCGGGCTACGACCTGAACGGCCACGTGAACATCCCCGTATCAGACACGCTTGCCCTGCGGATCGTGGGCTACACCAGCAAGGAAGGCGGCTACGTCGACAATGTACGCAGCCGCACCTTCGCCGGGGCCGGCGCCTATGGCAGCCCGGGCGACAACTTCGACATCGCCGACAACGACCAGAACAAATACGACTACTCCGGCGCCCGTGTGCGCGCCATCTGGGACATGACCGAGGACTGGAGCCTCGACCTCGCCTATCAGGTAGAGGGCAGCGATGCCAAAGGCGCGTGGGAAAGCGACCCTTACCTCGGGGACTACAAGGTGGCGCGCTTCTTCGACGAATACCGCAAGGACGATTGGTGGCAGACCTCGGCCACGGTGCGCGGTGACCTCGGCTTCGCGCAGCTCGTATCTGCCACCTCGTACTTCGACCGCGAGTCCTCGTACGAGTGGGACAACATGGCCTACAACCAGTGGCAGACGAGCTACTACGCGCTCTACAACGGCAAGGACCGCTACAACTTCGAGTACGAGTTCGGGACCATCTTCAACGAGCAGATCCAGGAGCGCTTCACGCAGGAAGTGCGCCTCACCTCGCAGGGCGAGAGCAAGCTCGACTGGATGGTCGGGGCCTTCTACGAGGACGTGCACGACGCCTGGGACTACGGCGCGCAGATTCCGAACTTCCAGAAGACCCAAGCCTGGCAGACCGTCAACGACTACGCCTGCTACTACGCCGCGGCGGGCTACGAGGTCGACTGCCCCCTCTCGCCCACGAACAAGATCTACGACCAGCGCTACGACAACAAGGTCAAACAGACCGCAGCCTTCGGCGAGCTGTCGTGGCACATCACGCCGGACTGGCAGATCACGGGGGGAGCGCGCTGGTTCAAGTTCGACCGGGAGCGCGAGCAGATCTACTCCACGCCCGAGGGCAAGCCTCCGGTGGGATCCTTCGGTGAAGGCGAAGGGCGCTACGCCAGCGAAGGCTCCGACAGCGCAGAAGTCTTCAAATTCGGCACGCAGTACCGCATAGACGAAGACCGCATGCTCTACGTCCTCTACAGCGAGGGCTTCCGGCTCGGCGGCGAAAACAACCCGCGCGCTGCGGCGAGCGGACAGGTGCCCGCCACCTATGATCCGGACACCATGGAGAACTACGAGGCCGGCCTCAAGAGCGAGTGGCTCGACAACTCGCTGCAGCTGAACATCTCCCTCTTCCTCATGAAATGGGACGACATCCAGTTCAACCGCCGTACCGACCAGGCATGGTGGCTGCGCGGCACCTTCAACGGCGAGGGCGGCGAGAGCCGCGGCGTGGAGGTGAACTGGAACTGGCGCATCACCGAGAACCTGCAGTTCGACGGCAGCGGTTTCCTGGCGAAGGCCGAGTACACCGGAGACACCTTCGACCTGCGTGGCAACCGCATCCTGAAAGACGGCCAGAAGATGCCGAATGGACCCGAAGAAAAACTGCGCTTCGGCCTCGAGTACACGATCGCGGATCCTTTCGGCGTGGGCGGCGATCTCCGGCTCCGTTACGACACCACCTACACCGGCGAGATCTGGGACAACATCGACGACTCCTTCGACGGCAACACCGAGGGGCTCATTCCGGAGACCTGGCACAGCAACATGCAGCTTGCCTACGACTCGGGCAAGCAGTGGGAAGTGACGCTGGTGGCGCGCAACGTCTGGGACAACCAGGGCATCTCCAACCTGGTGCGGGGCAGTACGGAGAGCTACGCCGACTGGTTCGGGGATCCGCGCTTCCAAACCGAGCGCTCGCTCTACCGGCCGCGCACGATCAGCCTCGGCCTCAAAGTGAAACTCTGAACCCGGTGAAACTGGTTGCCACTTCGGTCGTCCGCGGCAGCCATCAGGGGGAGAGCCACGGCGGGGTCTATCTGATCGACCTCGACGCACAGGAAGTGCGCCAGCCCGTCGACTGGAACCGCGGCGACATCGACTGGTCGGGCCGCGGTTGGGATCGGGGGCTTCGCGGCATCGCCTTCGACGGTGACGTTGTCTACATCGCCGCGAGCGACGAGCTTTTCGCCTATACGCCGTCATTCCGGCGTATAGGTTCCTGGCGCAACCCCTACCTTCGGCACTGCCACGAAATCTGCGTTCACGGGCGCAAGCTCTTCATCACCTCCACCGGCTTCGACACTGTCCTCGGTTTTGATCTCGACCAGCGCTGCTTCGACTGGGCAATGCAGATCAGCGCCGAGGACGACCGCTTCCGCGCCGTGCTCTTCGACCCGGACCGCGAGGACGGCCCGCTGATGATCAACCGCCTGCACCTGAACAACGTGCACTGCAGTTCCGGCGGGATGTATCTCAGCGGGCTGAACACAGGCGGGATGCTGCACTTCAACGGCCGCAACGTGTACATGGCCGCAACGCTGCCGGCGGGTACGCACAATGCGCGGCCCTTCCGCGATGGCGTGCTCTTCAACGACACCCGCGCCGATGCGCTGCGCTATGCGGGGCGGGGGGAAGGCGAGGAAGACCGCGCTTTTCGCGTACCGGTGCCACACGCGGAAGAGCTGCTGCACATGGACGCGGACACGAGCGGCGTGGCGCGTCCCGGCTTTGCGCGCGGGCTGTGTGTACTGAACGACAAGCTGGTCGCGGGCGGCTCCTCTCCCTCGACGATCAGCATCTACGACCTGTCCGCCAACCGCCGCGTGCTGTCGGTGAACCTCAGCATGGACGTCCGCAACGCCGTCCACGGCCTCGAGCTCTGGCCCTTCGACTGACCCCGTAGGAGCGGGCCATGCCCGCGACAATTCCCCCACGTAGGAGCGGGCCATGCCCGCGACAATTCCCCCACGTAGGAGCGGGCCATGCCCGCGACCGTCCTGATCGCTGCCACTTACTTCCCCCACCGACTCCACGAAAACGGATAGTCACAGGGATGTTCCACCAGCCCCGCCCTGACGGGATTCATGAGCATGTATTCGACAACGCGCTCAAGGACTTCATCGCTTCGCAGGGCGTGGTCATGAAAACCCGCAGCCCACAAAGGCCCGCGAGTCCCCATCGCAGCGTTCACACGTCGGGACGCACCTGACTTCAATCGTGCCGCCGCCACGGACAGGGTGTCGCGCGAAGACAATTCCAGCAGCACATGCGCGTGGTCGGGCATCACGACCCACGCATGGACGAGGTTGCTACCGGCAAGAACGTCTCCGGCAAGAGCGGAGCACATGACGGAGGCCGCGGGCACTTGGAGAAAAAGCGGACGTCGCTCGCTCACGACGAAAGTCAGGAAATACAGGCGCCCTGATTCCGAAACCCGACAGCGTCGGAGCGCTTCGTGGCCCTTGGGGCGAACCGGGAGACCCCGGGGGGAACTCTCTTTTTGCATCGACGGGTCATCCTTGACCATTGGACAACAGGCTAGCAGGCGGGCGTTTTGGCGGAAAGCACGACACCGGACAAAACCGTCGCGGGCATGGCCCGCTCCTACCACCATGAACAACCGTCGATGCCCGCGACATTTCCCCATGTAGGAGCGGG
>JBILEG010000263.1:0-5317 GCA_044352225.1 Pseudomonadales bacterium
ATCCGATCATGGCCGTCTCCTACATGGTGTTCCACAGCGCCGGAAACGGCGAGAGCGCGTTGAACCTGCAGGCACTCGCTGCAGGCTTCTTCGGAGCGATCACCCCGCCCTCCGCCGATGGCACCATCGCCGGCACGATCTCGGGCAGCACCACCACGATCGCCCCGGCCCGCGGCTTCTCCTACCTGGCGGGTTTCCCCAACCCGACCAAGACCACGATCAAGAACTGCATCGTTCCCTGATCGCTTGCTCGAGCGTCTGACGCGATCCCGCGTGACAGGATGTCACGCCCTCGGCAACGCAGCCGGCGGGATCGCAGCTCTCCGAACCCGCGCGTTCCTCACCGGGGCGCGCGGGTTCTTCTTTTTGCAACATTTGCGTCACGAAAGAGCAACAAAGCCCCCGGATGATGCGCTCAGCCCCGGCGCCTTCCCTTGCGCTCCGGTGGCACTCAACCCTCATGCCATCGGGAGAACCCCATGCAATCCAGAGTGAAGAATCGCAGCAGTCTGGCCGCAGCCCTCGCAGCCGCCATGCTCGCACCCGCCATCGCCTCGGCCGCGCCCGCCACCACCTTGTACGGCGGCGGCGCCTCGCTTCCCACCACCGCCTACGTTGGCAGTTCGTGGTTCACGCCCTCGCCCGCACTGCGCCTCAGCAGCGCCGGTGATGCCGGTTCGCTCTTCGGGCAATACACCGCGTCCACTGCGGCCACGCCCATCGGCTTCTTCACCGGTACCACCACCCGCCCTGCCGTGTCTTACTGCCAGACGGGCAGCGGCACGGGCAAGAAAGTGCTGATCGGAGACCCGACCGTCAGCGCGTCCAACGCCTGTCCTGACCAGGGCACCTCCAGCGTGACCGGCTTCGGCGCTCCTTCCGGAGTGCAAGCCTCTTTCGCCGGCTCCGACTCACCGCTGAGCACCAGCGAGTTCAGCGCGTTCCTCACGAACAAATCGGCGCGCGTCCAGCCCGTACAGTTCCCGGCGATCGGTGCGGTCATCGCGGTGATCTACAACAACCCGGCGGTGAAGGCAGCGTCCCTTCCCCTCTCCGAGTCGAAGATCTGCCGGATCTTCTCTGGCGAGATCAACAACTGGAAACAGCTCGGCCCGTACCCGTCCAAGCCGATCAAGGTGGTTTTCCGCTCCGACGGCAGCGGCACGTCCTTCGCCTTCAGCAATCACCTCTCCAAGGTCTGCCCCACCGCAGAGCCGATCGCTGTGACCGGTTTCAAGACCAACCAGACCTTCTCGTCGGCGTTCCCCGTCGCCGCTCCGACCGGTTCCATCGGCGCGCCGCAGAACGGCGGTGTCACGACTGCCGTTTCCACGACGGACGGTGCCATCGGCTTCGCCGATGTAGCCGACACCTCGGAGCGCATCCGGCTGAACCCGTCGATCTCGCTGAAGTTCGCCTCGGTCGTGCTCAAGGACGGCGTCAACCCGGCGACGGGCCAGGTGTACTCGCGGAAGAATCCGTTGGCGCACCCGGCTACGTTCCCACTGAGCTCGGTGCTTACCGACAAGGTGATCGCCAGCAGCCTCGACGCTAACGGGCGTCCTGTGCTGCAGGACATCGTGGCGCCGCCCCGCCCGGGCTGCGTACTGTTGGCTGCTCCCGACAGCTATGCAACCGCCCCCCTGAACGCCAACGGTGACTATGCGTCCTACCCGATCGTCGCGGTCTCTTACCTGATCGCGAACGCGGCGGGCAATGGCCAGAACACCAAGAACCTGCAGGCCCTGCTGGCTGCTCCCTACGGCAAGGGCGCGGCGGGCACCTACTCGGCAGGTACCACCACGATCGGCGCTGGCAAGGGTTACCTCTACCTGACGGGTAAGGTCCCCGGTCCGGTCAAGATCGCGCAGTGCGTCAAGGCCTGAGCATCTCGGGCTAGCAGGGCTCGGCGAAGCTGAGTCCCTGCTGATCGGCCTCGATCGCAAGACCCCGTGCCACGGATGGTGCGGGGTCTTGTTTTTTGCAGAGTCCTCTGACTCACTCGCGCTTCCCCGTCCAGTAGCCCACCGATGATGTTCTCCGTGCCTCGGCAGCGCCTGCCAGCCGCATCCTGCGTCGCGTTTTTGCTCGCGTTGATGATGCTGGCGTGTGGCGTCGGTGCAACCGGTACGGATGCCCGTCAGGCGCCATGGCTCTCGGGGCCCGCCCTGAAACCGGAGTTCGGCAGACTCACAGTCCCGGCGTTCATCCAACGCATGTTCGTGGAATCGCTCGGGCGCGATGTTGTCGTCTCGCCGGAGGTGAGAGCCATGGCAGAGCCGGTGGATCTGCGGCTGGAAAGTGCCGTAACCCCCCAACAGCTCTTCCGCATCGGGCGCAGCGTGCTCGCCGCACGGGGCGTGGCGATCAAGGACGACGGGAAGATGCTCGTGTTCTCGCTGTCAGCCGGCGGTGCGCGACTCCCGCCCCGCGTGCGGGGCACGGGCGCCCCGGAGCCGCAGCGTGATGTCTTCGTGCAAGTGCCTCTGCAGGTCGTGACGCCCGTCAAGGTCGGTGTCTGGCTGGCCGAGACGCTGGCCTCACCCGCGTTCAACGTCGACGAGGACACGCTGGGAAACAGCGTATTGCTCTCGGGCCCACCGGAGGTGGTCGAGGAAGCGCTGCGCATGGTGAAGGTGCTTGACCAGCCCCGCGCCGTGGCGCGGCACGGCATGCGCATCGTGCCGCGTCATCTGCACGCGGAGCGCCTCGCAGCGGATCTGGTGTCGATTCTCCAGTCAGAGGGTATCGCGGCCGACGCGCGTTCGCCGGTGTCCACGGTCATCGTGATGCCCTTGTCTGCGCAGCAGGCCGTGGCGGTCTTCGCCACGCGCCGTGCCCTGCTCGATCACGTGGCCGAGTGGGCACGCAACATCGATCGCACGCCCGGCGAGGCCTCGCTGAACGGGGTGTTTTCCTGGCCGCTGGAGCACCAGCAGGCCGGCGTTGTGGTGGAGGCCCTGCAAGGCCTTGTCGCCGGAGGGCCTGCAGGGACTGTGCGGCCCGCCGCAGCGCTGCCTGCTCCCCCGGAAGGGGTGGGAGAAGAGGCGGACGGCGCCGATGGTGCGGCACCCGATTCCGCACGCCGCCCGCCCTCGCCGTCTGCCCTCGCCGCCGACACCAACCGCAACGCTGTCGTATTCCGTGGCCCGGTGCGGGAGTGGCAACGCCTCTCGGCGCAGATACGTGCCATGGACGTGCCCTCGTCCTCCGTGCTCGTCGAGGTACTGCTGGTCGATGTCCGGCTCGATCGCACTGCGGGCAGCGGGCTGGAGTGGCTCGCCTCGGGGAGCGTCCATGGAGACGATGTATCGCTCGGCAGCAGCGGCCTCGGCCTCGGCCAGGACGGCTTCAACCTCCTGCTGCGCGACGGCAGCACCGTGCGTGCCGCGCTGGAGCTCTTTGCGGCTGATACCCGCGCCGCGGTCCGTGCACGGCCGCGCCTGGTGGTGGCGAGCGGGCACGAAGCGCGGCTCGAGGTCGGCGACGAGATCCCCGTCTTGGCCTCGTCCTCGCGTTCCACGCGGCGTCCCGACGCGCCCCTGGTGAGCGCGGTGGAGTATCGGCATACCGGGCTTTCCCTTGCCGTACGGCCCACCGTCCTCGCGGGTGACCGTGTGGAGATGGAGGTGCTCCAGGAGATCTCCACCGCGCGCGAGACCGCCAGCAGCGGCATCGATTCGCCCACCATCCGCAGCCGCCGCCTGCAGACCACGGTCAGCCTGCGTGACGGCGGCGCGGTGTTGCTCGGCGGCTTGCAGGAAACGGCGGGCAGCGCGAGCCGTGCGGGCGCTGCCGCGCTGCCCGGGCCCGCCACCGCACTTGATGCGAAGACGCGCGAGAGCGGGAGGACGGAACTGATGGTGCTGATCCGCCCCCGCGTGCTGCGCAGCCCCGAAGAGGCGGCTGCCGTTACCGCCGGTGGCCGCTGATCGGGCCGCGCCCTGATCGTCATGGAACTGTCACATGGGCGATCCAGTCTCCGCGTGCATTGCTGGCAGCGCAGTCGCACCGTTAGCATGCCGCCATCCACGAGAGAACACGCATGGAACTCGGATTCGAGCAACTCGACGGCGGCATCACGCTCGCGAAACTCTCCGGCAGGCTCGACCTCGCCGGTGCCCGCGTCATCGATCTTCCCTTCACCGCGCGCGTGGCCACGCAGGGCGCGCGCGTGGTGGTCGATCTCTCCGAGGTGAGCTTCCTTGCCTCGCTCGGCATTCGCAGTCTGCTGGTGCCTGCCAAGGCCGCGCGTGCGCGCGGTGGGGATGTGGTGCTGCTCAATCCGCAGCCGCGCGTGATGGAGGTGCTGACGCTCGCCGGGCTCACCGGCGTGCTGAAGGTGTACACCGATCTGGCCGATGCCGTGGCAGCGCTCTCGGCGCCTGCCGCAGGCTGAGCGGCTCTCAGCCCGTTTCCCGTTCCAGTTCCTCGCTCGCGGTGAGCCAGGCCTCTTCGTTCTCTTCCAGCTGCTGGCGCAGGGTTCCCTGGGTGCGCAGCAGTTGCTGCAACTCGGCGCTGCGGTTGTTCTCGTAGATCGCCGGATCCGCGAGGCGCTCTTCCAGGGTGCGCAGTTCCTGCTGGTGCTTCTCCATTTGCCGTTCCAGCGTGGCGATGCGTTGCTTGAGCGGACGCAGTTGTTCGCGTCGCTCGGCAGCGGAGCGGCGGTTCTCGCGCGCGGCGGGGGCTGAGGCGGCAGCGCTGCCGGGCGTTGTGTCCGGTGCCGCCCGGTGGCGCTCCAGCGAGAGCTTGCGGTAGTCCTCCAGATCCCCGTCGAACTCCTGCACCCGTCCATCGCGCACCAGCCAGAAAACGTCCACGGTGTTCTTCAGCAGGTGGCGGTCGTGCGAGACCAGCAGCACCGCGCCGGGGTACTCCTGCAGTGCCACCGTGAGCGCGTGGCGCATCTCGAGGTCGAGGTGGTTGGTGGGCTCGTCGAGCAGCAACAGGTTCGGTTTGCGCCAGGCGATCAGCGCGAGCGCGAGCCTTGCCTGCTCCCCGCCCGAGAAACGCCCCACCGTGGCCGTCGCCTGCTCGCCGTGGAAACCGTAGCCGCCCAGGAAATCCCGGATGCTTTGCTCCGAGGCCTCCTTGCTGATGCGCTGCACGTGCAGGAGCGGCGAGGCGCCGTGGTCCAGCGCCTCCAACTGGTGCTGCGCGAAATAGCCCACACGCAGATGCTCGCCCGCGTGGCGCTCGCCGGCGAGCAGCGGCAATTCCCCGGCGATGGAGCGGATCAGCGTGGACTTGCCCGCGCCGTTCGCGCCCAGCAGGCCCACGCGCTCGCCCGGCATGATGCCGAGTTGCACGCCAGACA
>JBILEG010000264.1:0-5290 GCA_044352225.1 Pseudomonadales bacterium
AGGAGGGCGCCGATGTAGCTCGAGTCAGAGCTGAAGAAAAACGTGTAACACACTGAAAAAGCAATGTATACCGCAGCGGTTAACATGCGATCAGGCCGCATCCTGCGCCTCCGCGAAGCGCCGCAGATGCCAATCGCTGTTACCGAACAGGGCTTCGATCACCAGCAGCCGCTTGACGTAGTGGCCCACGTCGAGGTCCTCGGTGACGCCGATCCCGCCGTGCAGCTGTATCGCTTCCTGCCCGACCTTGCGGGCGGCCCGGCCGATACGGCTCTTGGCGGCGGAGATCGCGCCCTGTGCCTCTCCGCCCCCGTCCGCCGTGAGCAGCGCCATCAACAGGATCGAGCGGGCCTGCTCCACCTCGATGAACATATCGGCCATGCGGTGCTGCAGGGCCTGGAAGCTGCTGATCGCGGTGCCGAACTGGCGCCGGGTCTTGGTGTAGTCGACGGTTTTCTGCAGCAGCACTGCCATTGCACCCACGGCCTCGGCGCACACCATCAAAGCGGCACGGTCGTGCAGGGCCGCGAGGGCCGGGAGAGCGTCGGCATCGCCCAGGCGTGCGTCGGCGTCGAGGTGCACCGCCGTGAGCCTCAGTTCCGCGGCTACCGTCCCGTCGACGTTTCGATAGGCGCGCATCCCGAGGCCGGTCGCTGCGGGTTCGACCAGAAACACCCCCGTCGTGCCGGAGGGCTCCCGGGCACTCACCAGCAACACATCCGCTGCGGGTGCGTTCAGCACCACGCACTTCTCCCCGTCGAGCTGCCAGCCCGTCGGCGTAGGTGCGGCACGGGTGCTGACGGAGGCGTGGTCGTAGCGTGCGGCGGTCTCGCTGTGCGCGAGCGCGAGCTGCAACTCTCCGGCAATCACGCGCGGGAGCAGTGCTTCCTGCTGTGCGGGCGAGCCCAGCGCCGCAATGGCGCCAGCGCCCAGCACCAGCGTGGGGATCCAGGGCTCCAGCACGAGCCCGCGCCCGAACTCCTCGAGGACGATGGCCGCATCGACGGCGCTGCCGCCCAGCCCGCCACAGGACTCCGGCAGGGGCACTGCGAGCCAGCCGAGTTCTGCGAAGAGTGACCAGTGCGCCGCCGAAAACGCCTGCCCCGAGGCGATCAGCTGCTTGCGCGCCGCGAAGGCGTACTCCTCGCGCACGAAGCGCGCCACGCTCTCGCGCAGGAGTTGCTGCTCGTCGCTGTAGTCGAAGTCCATGGGTGTCTCCCGCTGTCCTGCGCTGCTGTGGTGCCGGGTGCCTAGAGCCCCAGCACCTCCTTGGCGATGATGTTGCGCTGGATCTCGTTGGATCCGCCGTAGATGGAAGCCTTGCGGTTGTTCAGGTACACGCCTGCCGCAGCGGTGAGCGTCCCCGGGCCCACGCGCCAGTCAGAACCGGTATCGCTGAACTGCTCCGGCACGAAGGGCAGGGCGTGCAGGCCCGCCACTTCCACGAAGAACTCGTCCAGCGCCTGTGCCACCTCGGTGCCCTTGATCTTGAGGATCGAGGACGCCGGCCCCGGCGATTTGCCGGCGCTCAGGTTGGCGAGCGTGCGCAGCTCCGTGTATTCCAGTGCGAGGAGCTCGGTCTCGAGCTCCGCCACGCGGCGCAGAAAAAAGGGATCCTCCAGCAGCGTGCCCGCGTGCCCGGCTGGCGTCGAGGCCGCGAGACGCTTGAGCTCCGCCATGCGCACCCGGGAGCGCGCCACCTGGGCGATGCCCGTGCGTTCGTGCGTGAGCAGATACTTGGCGCAGGTCCAGCCGCGGTTTTCCTCGCCGACCAGATTGCCCACCGGCACCCGCACGTCCTCGAAGTGCACCTCGTTCACCTCGGGCGTGCCGTCGAGCAGCCGGATGGGCGAAACGCGCACCCCGGGGGTCTTCATGTCGATCAGCAGGAAGCTGATGCCCGCCTGCGGTTTGAGCTCCGGGCCGCCGGTGCGCACGAGGCAGAAGATCCAGTCTGCAAATTGGGCCATCGTGGTCCAGGTCTTGGTGCCGTTGACCACGTAGTGCTCGCCGTCGCGCACCGCCCGCGTCTGCAGCGAGGCGAGGTCGGAGCCGGCGTTCGGCTCGGAGTAGCCCTGGCACCACCACACACGGCTCGCGAGGATGTCGGGCAGGAAACGCTGCTTTTGGGCCTCGGTGCCGAAGGTGTAAATGACGGGGCCGACCATCCCGAGACCGAAGGGGACGATGCGCGGCGTGTTCTCCACCGCGCATTCCGTGGAGAAGATGTACTTCTGCACCGGCGTCCAGCCCGTACCGCCGTATTCGACGGGCCAGTTCACCCCGGCCCAGCCGCGCGCGGCCAGCACCTGCTGCCAGCGCACGTGGTCATCCCGGCCGAGTTGGACGCCCCGTTGCATCTTCAGGCGGATGTCGGCGGGGAAGTCCTCGGCGAGGAAACGGCGGACCTCGTCCCTGAAGGCGATGTCCTCGGGGCTGAATCGGATGTCCATGCGTAGTGCTCCCTGTCAGGGCGCGGCATCTTCCACTGTACGGCGGACGCCGATCAATGGGGATGCAGCATCTCCGGCACCACCACCACTGATTGCGTGGCATCCCCCAGCAGGAACTGTCCCTCCTGTACCGTGCAGTGAAGGCGCATACCGCGGGTGCAGAGCCCCGCCAGTTGCCGCGACTGCTCCTGCGGGATTTCCAGCACGCGCAGCCCGGCGATGCGCTGCAGACCCTCACGCTGCCGCGCCCACCACGGCGGCACGGCGCGCCCGCCCGAGGCGATCACCACGACCTCGTCCGCGCGCCCGGCCGCCCGGCGCAGGCGTTTTTCCTCCGGCAGCCCCACCTCGATCCACAACGCGATCGTGCCGTCCGGGCGGCGCAGCCACAGATCAGGGTCTTCCTCGGTGGAGATGCCGCGGCCGAATTCGAGATCCGGATCCGCGAACATCGCCCACGCGAGCAGTCGCAGCATCAGCCGCTCCTCGGTTTCGGAGGGGTGACGCGCCAGCGTGAGCGTGTGGCTGCCGTAGACACCGCGGTCGATGTCGGCGAGTTCGAGTTCCGCGCGGTGCACGGTGGCGCCAAGGGCCATCAGTTTCTCCCGTCTGTGTTGCGGCGTTGCGCGGCGCTGGCGCGCCACTCTTCGGTGGTGAGCGCCCAGCGCTCGTGGTCGCGCCAGCGACCGCCGATCTTCACGCTGCGCAGCGAGAGCCCTTCGAGCCGGAAGCCGAGGTGCTGCACCAGCCGCCGTGAGGCGATGTTACCCGGCTGCACGGCCGCCTCGACGCGGTGCAACCGGTACTCTCCGAAAGCACGCGGCAGCACCATGCGCAGGCCGCTGCTCATCACGCCCTGGCATTCATACCCGGCGAAGACGTAGTAGCCGAGGTAGGCGCTCTGGTAGCCGCCCCGGATCACCTCGCTCAGGTTGACGACACCCAGCAGTTCGCCCTCGGTGTCCATCAGCAGATGACCGTAATAGCTGCCGTCGGCGATGCGTTCCAGCCAGGTGCGGAACAGCGCCCGTGTGTCGGGAGGCGATACCCGCCCTGCATGCAGTCGACGGCTGCGGCTGACCGCGCGGAGGAAGGCGGCACAATCTCCGGTTTGCGGGGCGCGCAGCCGCAGCGGGAGCGGCTTTCGGGGCGTATCGGGCACTCTCGGCTCCGGGAACCGGTTGCGGGTTTCTTGAGATAGCGCAATCCGTCGATCCGTGCAATCGTTAGGCTGTCCGCGCTTTTTTTGACTCACCCCTCACGGAGGCACATGGACACTGCCGAGATCCACAGGCAGATCGAGGAACGTCTGCAGGCGCGCCGCCTGACGGTGCCGGTGCTGCCCAGCGTGGCGGCGATGGTGCTCGCCGTGATCAACGATCCCGGCGCCGACATCAATTCCCTGACCGGCGCGATACGCCGCGACCCTTCGCTGGCGGGTCATGTGGTGAAGTATGCGAACGCACCGCTATTGCGCGCCGGATCCCCGGTGCTCACGGTGGGGCAGGCCATCAGCCGCCTCGGCATCCGTACCGTGGCTGACGTTGTCTTCGCGGCCTGTATAGGCCCGCGGTTGTTCGACGCGCCTCTCTACGCGGCGCGGATCCGGCGTATCTGGCGGGAATCGCTTGCCACCGCGCTGTGGGCCCACGAGATCAATCTGGCGCGCGGACGGCTGATCGAGGGCAATTTCCTCTGTGGCCTGCTGCACCAGGTGGGCCTGTCGGTGGTGTTGCAGGCAGTGCAGGACATCCTCGGGCCGGCGCCCAGGCCCTCGCCCTCCAACGAGGACATCGAGCGGCTGCTCCGCACTTTCGGCACGCGCGCGGGCCTCGATGTCGCCACGCGCTGGCGCCTTCCGCCGCCAGTGGTCGAGGTCATCGAGTACCTGGAAGATCCCGCTGCCGCGCCCGGACATGCCACGCTCGTTACGAGAGTGGCGGCGGCACGCCTGCTGGGCACACTCACGCTGGACGGCATCCCGCTGGATCCTCCAGGCCTGTGCGCCACGGCACAAATGAGTGCCGCGGGTCTTGATCAGGCGGTCATCACGCGTCTGGTCGGGCGCGAGCCGGAGGTGCGGGATATCCTGGAGCGGGGCTGAGTTCCACCGGCACACCGTTCAGTGCGGCATTGCCGCAGAGCGCATCGAGCCAGAGTTCATCCGTGATGTCGTTCGCGCTCACGCCGGGCCGCTCCGCAGCCGTTCCCATGCGCGTTCCGGGTTTGTCGTGCCCCCAGCCATGCGGCAGCGAGACACAGCCCCGCATCATGTCGGTGCTCGCCTCCACGTCCACCCGCACTTCCCCGGTACGGGAGCGCAGCAGCACCTGTGTGCCGTCCGCGATGCCGCGCGCGGCCAGATCCTCGGGGTGCGCCAGCAGATGATCCCGGCGCGGGCCTTTGGTGAGGCGGCGGCTGTTGTGCATCCACGAGTTGTTGCTGCGTACATGGCGCCGGCCGATCAGCAGCAGTTGCCCGGGTGCGAATGCGGGCTCCTGCCACAGACGCTCCAGCTCTCCGGCGATTGCTGCAGGCAGGCAGTCGATGCTGCCGTCCTCCGTGCAAAGTCGCTCGGGCAGTGAAGGCCTGAGCGCTCCCAGATCGATGCCGTGCGGTGCTGCCTGCAGCGCCGCGAGGCTGAGCGCATGTGCGTTGCCTGCTGCAGCGCCGTAAGGGCCCGCCTGCAGGAGCAGATCGAGCATCTCTGCGGGGGGAGCCACCGGCGGGGCTGTCGTTCCGGCCAGGCGTGCATCGGCCGCGGCAAGCCCGGCGAAGATCTCCCAGTCGTGCAAGGCGTCCTCGGGCCTGGGCAGCGCGGGCGCGTTGTAACGCGT
>JBILEG010000265.1:0-5278 GCA_044352225.1 Pseudomonadales bacterium
GTGGTGTCTGGCGCGAGATCCTGCGTGCTCCAGCCAATGTCGAAGAGCCAGTTGTCGCCTTCGGCGCTGCCCTCCGGGTCCAGAGCCAGTGCCAGCCCGGGGCCGACGCCCAGGTCCTCCTGTCGCCAGTTCCAGGCGCGCAATTGGAGATTGTTGTACTTCAGGTCGAGGCGCACATCGGTGGCCTCGGGGTTGCGCGTGGCGAGCTGGCCGGGAGCCAGCGAGGCCGGAGCGATGCCCAAAGGCGCAAGGATGGTGTCGAAGACGGTCTGTGCATCGCTCCCGACACGGCGCGAGCTGTCGCCGTCAGTGCGGGAGGCCTGTGCGGAAAAGGCCACATCCACCTCGCCCCAGCGGGTGCCATGCATGAACCAGCCTTCGGCAGTGTCGAAGGACCCACCGCGCAGGCCCGCTTCGCTGCCGCCGATCTGTTCGGCGGATTTGGTGATGACGTTGATGACGCCGGCGAGCGCGTCCGCGCCGTAGACGGCGGAGCCCGGGCCGCGGATCACCTCCACGCGCGCGATGTCGCGCACCGGGAAGGAGCGCCCGCCGCGATCGCCGAAGTGCAGCTGCGTGATCGGCACGCCGTTCACCAGCATCAATACCTGCGGGTTCTTGTCGGTGTAGACGCCGCGCACCGAGACGATCGGTGAAAGGTAGGTGCTGGAGAGCGAGACATGGATCCCGGGGACGGTCTCCAGGATTTCTTCCAGCGTGGTTGCTCCCAGCGCCTTGATGTCGTCTGCCGTGATCACCGAGGCCACGGCCGGTGCTTTCGCGATCAGCTGTTTTTGCCCTGTGGCGATGCTGAGGAACTCCTCCTCGCCGAAGGACGCCGCGAGATCCTCTTCGGAGGATGCCGCGTTGCAGAGCGGCGCCGCCGAAACGGCAGCGGCCAGCAGTGCGGGAGCGAAACGCGTGATCATGCGTGCCTCACATGGATTGGAGAGCCTGGATCCGCCGGCCGATCGGCGGGATCTCGGCAGGGTCGATGCGGATGTCGAGCAGGGTGGGGCTCTTTTGCAGGCAGATCGCAGGGATGTTCAGGTTCATCAGGTCCTGTGGCGTCTGGATGAGGTAGCCGCGGATGCCCATGGCCTCGGCCATGCGGCGGAAATCCACTGTCGGCAATTCCGCCCCGATCTCTTCTCCACCGCCGAGGCGCTGGCCGTGCGCCACCATCCCGAGGCGTGAGTCGTTCAGCACGATGAACACCACCGGCAAGCCCAGCTGCTGGGCCACCGTGATCTCCTGGCCGCTCATCAGCATGCTGCCATCGCCCGTGATGCAGACCACCGGGTCACCCGGGCGCGCGAGCGCGGTGCCTACGGCATTGCCGATCGCCCAGCCCATCGGCGCGAATTCGAAACCGGCCTGGAAGAGGCCGCCGCAGGTGTTGCGCCGCCCCCGATCGCCGCGCTCGCGGTGCCGGCGGTCGAGCATGCGCCGGTCGAAGGGGTGCAGATAATGCGTGCACCAGGCGAAGCTGTTGCCGGCATCCGCCAGGTAACGCGTGCTTGGCGGGAAGAGTTGCGTGAGCTTCGTCATCAGCCACTGCGGCTTGATGGGGCAGGAGGAGTCGAGGCATTTCTCGAAACCCGTGACCTCGAAGGGCAGCAGGGACTGCCCGTTCGTCAGGTGCTCTTCTGCGTCCTGCCGCTCGATGCTCCCCAGGTGGCGCCCGCCCTTGCCGAGCTCCACGATCACGCTCTCGAAGATCGTGTCGATGGAGCCGCGCACGTGCAGACGTGCCATGGGCGAGCGGGTGAGGTTGCCCTCGTTGGAGTCCACGTGCACGAGTTGGCTGTTCAGCAGCCCCTCGCTGTCCCAGTTATTGCTGCTCCATTCGCTGAGCAGATTGCCCACGGTCACAACAAGATCTGCCTCGGGGTCCCGCAGGGTGCGTTCGGCGCTCGGGTGCCCGGCGAAAGACACCACTCCTTGATAGGTGGGGTGGAAGGGGCTGATGAGACCCTTTCCGTCCGGGGTGGTCACAACCTTTCCGCCCACCATCATCGCCGCGCGCAGGATGAGCCCGGCCGCGTCCTGGCAACCGCTGCCCAGCACGAACACGGGCTTGCGTGCGGTCAGCAGCAATTCCATGAAGGCGTCGAGCGCGCTCTCGTCCTTCCACGAGGGGCGGGAGAGCAGGGTGGAGAGGTTGTAGGTGGGGGCTGCGGAGGCGACGGCAGCCCGCATCACGTCCAGCGGCACGCTCACGTGCGCCGGGCCGCTCGAGTTGAAGGCCGTCATGATGGCCGAGGTGAGTTTGTGCTCGAGCTGGTCGATATGGCTGACCAGCGTGTTGTAGTGGGTGCAGTGCTGGAACATGCCCACGGTGTTGATCGCGGTGTCGCTGGACTCCTGGAAGGCCTTGCGCCCGAAGTGCGACAGCGGGGTCTGGGGTGTGATGACCAGCATGGGGATCTGGTTCTCGAAGGCCGAGGCCACACCGGTGATCAGGTTGGTGGCGCCGGGGCCTGTGGTGCTGCAACACACCCCGAGCCTGCCGGTGTTACGGGCATATCCCTCGGCCATGAAGGCCGCCCCTGTCTCGTGTCGGGCCACCACGGCCCGCACCGAACCGCGCCGCTGGCTGCGGGCCAGCGCGTTGTAGAGGGGTTCGATGGCCCCGCCGGGGATCCCGAAGACGTGGTCGACGCCCAGTTGCTCGAGGTAGGAAATGATGAGGTCGCCGCCCTCGAAGACCTGGGGTCGCGGGGTGGTCTCGGGGCTTTCGACACGGTGCAGCGGACGGACCTGCGCAGTCACTGGGCGGGCTCCTGTTATGAGATACCGCCTGAGTATAGATGCCTAACTCATTGCTGCTTGGGAATTTTCCAGACTCCAAAACCGGACGCGGAGTATGGTCTACGCGGTCGCCGAGGCCTTGCTGCCGCGCCCGTCGCGGGCCTTGAAAATCCGCCCCAAAAGCCTGTCCGCGCTGGCATCATAGGCCCGCCTGCGAACTGCCCTCCCGGAGAGCCCCCATGGAAAAACTGATCTACCCCCTCTGGTCTCACCCCGGCGACGGCCCTGGCGCGTTGCGCGAACGCTTGCTCGGCGTCTCCCGGGCCCTGCTCGAGGCAGGGGCGCACCACGTCAGGCTGAGCGTGGTTGACGAGGCGGTAGCCGCCGGCGCTCCGCTGCGGCAAACGAACAGCAAACCGGCCTGGGATGCTCTCCTCAGCCTCTGGGTCGACACCGCCGTCTGGCGCGAGCGCTTCGAACTCCTGTTTGCTCCCCATGTGGCCCGCTATCACGGTTATCTCGTTTGCGAGTCCGAACCCATCCGCCACGCCGCCCGTGCGCCGGGAGATGGCAGCCGGGTCGAGGGCATGTGTCAGGTCGTCTTCCTGCAGCGTCCGCCGCGCATTGCCCACGAGGAGTGGATCCGGGTCTGGCAGGGGAGCCACACGCAGGTGGCCATCGATACCCAGTCGACCTTCGGTTACCGCCAGAACGTGGTCATCCGGGCCCTGACCTACGCGGCGCCGCACTATGACGCCATCGTCGAGGAAAACTTCCCCGCCGCCGCCATGAGTGACCCGAACGCGTTTTACGACGCGGTGGGCGACGACGCCAAGCGCGATGCCAACCTGAAAGCCATGATCGACAGCTGCGTGCGTTTCATCGATTTCGACCGGATCGATGTGACCCCCACCAGTGAATACAACCTGAGCCGCTGAGCCCCCATTCCGCACCCCAAGGAAAACCCCATGCCCCTGCACCCCAGCGTGATCCCCGTTCTCGAGGCCATGAACGCCAATATGGCTGCCATCCCGCAGGTGCCTGTGGAGCAGATTCCGTTGCTCCGGCAGGGGCCCATGGCGCCGCCACCGGCAGTCCCCACACCGGTCGCCAGAATTGAGGAGCGCATGATCCCCGGGCCTGCGGGGGAGATGCTCGTGCGCATCTACTGGCCGGAGTCGACCGGCCCTCTGCCACTGGTCGTGTTTTTCCACGGCGGCGGCTTCGTGCTCTGTAGCCTGGATACCCACGACGAACTCGCCCGGGGCCTTTGCCACGGGTCGGGCGCGGTGGTGGTATCTGTGGATTACCGGCTGGCACCGGAAGCGCCCTATCCTGCGGCGGCCGATGACTGCTATGCGGCGCTGGTCTGGGCGGTCTCCCATGCGGCGGAACTGGGCGCGGATGGCGCGCGTGTCGCTGTGGCGGGCGACAGCGCGGGCGGCAATCTCGCAGCGGTGACGGCGTTGCGGGCACGCGATCTCGGCGGCCCGGCCCTCCGGCACCAGTGCCTCATCTACCCCGTGACCGATTGCCGTTTCGACACCCCGTCTTACATCGAGAACGCGGACGGCTACTTCCTCACCGCCGAGTCGATGCGCTGGTTCTGGTCGCACTACCTGCAGGACATGGGGCGGGCGGCCGAGCCCTATGCCTCGCCGCTGCGTGCGCCCAGCCTTGCAGGGCTTGCGCCCGCGCTGGTCATCACGGCCGAGTACGACCCGCTGCGCGACGAGGGCGAACACTACGCGCAGGCTCTGCTTGCGGCGGGCGTGCCCACCACCCTGAAGCGCTACGACGGCATGATCCATGGCTTCGTCAGCATGGCGGAGATCTTCGAGGACGGGCGTGCGGCACAAAGCCTCGCAGGCCGCCATCTGCGTGAGGCCCTTGCCTGAGAGCGGAACATTCCCGGTAATTTTCGGCACGCTCGCGGCCTGCTTGTATGGCCGTGCCTATCTTTCCCAGCCTGTCCCTGCCGTCAGAGCGGGGTATCGGAGGTAGGCATGAAGACGTTCATCACCGGCAGCCGCGAGCGCAAGCCACCGGTCGTTGCCCGCACCGAGCGGCGCAAGGTGCCGCGAGACGAGCCAAAACTGCGCATGGGCAAGCCGTTGTACAGCCCCGCTTTCACCGTCGCTGTCGGGGATTTCTTCGAGGCCGCCGTCCCCGGCTACAACTGATGCGGGATACCCGGTTCGCTTGAGCTTGCCGGGTGCGGAAAGTATCCTTCGCCCCTTTCCGCGCCGGAGTGTTCTGATGGTCTCGGGCAGTGTGGTCGCGCTCGTGACCCCGATGCACCCATCGGGCTCCATCGATTGGGAATCCCTGCAGCGTCTCATCGACTGGCACGTGGCCGAAGGCACTGCCGGCATCGTGTCGGTCGGCACCACGGGAGAGTCCTCCACTATCGGCGTGGACGAGCACCTCGAGGTCGTACGACGTACCGTTCTGGGCGTGGCAGGCCGGATTCCGGTGATCGCCGGCACAGGCGCGAACGCCACCCGTGAGGCCATCGAATTGA
>JBILEG010000019.1:0-16538 GCA_044352225.1 Pseudomonadales bacterium
GGATCCGGACCGGCGACTGGCAATTCCTGAGGGAGAATGCCCCCGCGGCGGCTGGCTGCGCAAGCCCGGATGCGGCGCACAATGAAGGCCGCTTCGTGGTCGTGCTGGCGATCCGCCGGATGATCCACAGCGGGGCAGAGGGGCGCATCGATCAGGCAGCGACACGCGAGGCCGCGCAGGCCTTGCTCGGCCTCGCCCGCTGAAGTGGTATGGTCACGTCTTCCGCGACGCGGGACATCAGGCGTGAGCAGCACCGAGACAGCCGTAAAGAAGCGGCAGTGGCCTTTCCTAGCGTGGGGCCGCCACTACACGCGCGCGACGCTCTCGGCAGATCTCCTCGCCGCCGTGATCGTCACGATCATGCTGATCCCGCAGAGCCTCGCCTACGCGATGCTCGCCGGCCTCCCGCCTGAAGCAGGGCTCTACGCGAGCATCGCGCCCTTGCTGGTCTATGGCGTACTCGGCAGCAGCCGTGTGCTGGCGGTGGGCCCGGTGGCGGTGGTCTCGCTGATGACCGCGACGGCGATCGGCGATCTGGCGGCCATCGGCAGCGCCGCGTACTGGAGTGCCGCGATAACGCTGGCGCTGCTCTCGGGGCTGGTGCTGCTGCTGATGGGTGTGTTGAGGCTGGGCTTCCTGGCCAATTTCCTCAGCCATCCGGTGATCTCGGGTTTCATCTCGGCGTCCGCGTTACTGATCGCCGCGGGCCAACTGAAGACCATCCTCGGCATCGGTGGCAACGCGCATTCGTTTCTCGGAACCGTCATCTTGCTGCTCACGCATCTGCCGCAGACGCAACTGCTGAGCGCGGCGGTCGGCCTGGGCACGGCAGGCTTCCTCTGGTGGGGACGCAAGGCACTGAAGCCGCTGCTCGTCCGGCACGGCGCCAGCGCGCGCGCGGCAGATGTGATGGTCAAGGCCACGCCGGTGCTGGCCATCGTGGCCACCACACTGGCCACCTGGTACTTCGGGTGGCACGAAAAGGGGCTGAAGATCGTGGGAGATGTGCCGCAGGGGCTGCCGCCTTTCACATTGCCCTCGCTGGATCCTGCGCTGCTGCAGGCGCTGCTGGTACCGGCGATGCTGATCAGCGTGGTGGGCTTCGTGGAATCGGTATCGGTGGGCCAGACGCTGGCCGCACGCAGGCGCGAGCGCATCGAACCCGACCAGGAACTGATCGCGCTCGGCGCGAGCAATCTCTCGGCCGCGTTCACCGCAGGGCTGCCGGTGACGGGCGGATTCGCGCGCTCCGTCGTGAATTTCGATGCCGGTGCGCAGACGCCTGCGGCCGGCATGTTCACCGCAGCAGGCATTGCGCTCGCGTCACTGCTGCTCACGCCCGCGCTGCATTTCCTGCCGCAGGTGACGCTTGCGGCGGCGATCATCGTTGCCGTGCTGTCTCTGGTGGATACCGGATTGTTCGGCCGTACGTGGGCCTACTCGCGCACCGACTTCGCCGCGATGGTGAGCACGGTGTTTGCGACCTTGTCGCTCGGTGTCGAGGCGGGACTGATCACCGGGGTCGGCGTGTCACTCGCGCTGTTCCTGTATCGCTCAAGCCAGCCCCACATCGCGGAGGTGGGGCTGCTCGCGGGCACGGAGCACTTCCGCAACGTGCTGCGTCACCCGGTGCTCACCAGCCCGCGGCTGCTGGGCCTGCGCGTGGATGAAAGCCTGTACTTCGCCAACGCGCGCAGTCTGGAGGACTTCATCAACGCGGCGGTGTCAGGGCATCCGCAACTCGAGCATCTGGTGCTGATGTGCTCGGCAGTGAACAGCATCGATGCGAGCGCGCTGGAGAGCCTCGAAGCCATCGAGCACCGGCTGCGCGAGGCCGGCATACGGCTGCATCTGAGCGAGGTGAAGGGGCCGGTGATGGATCGGCTGAAAAACACGGATTTCATCCGTCAGCTGAGCGGGCAGGTGTTTCTGAGCCACTATCAGGCGGTTCACACCCTTGCGCCGGAACTCACGCAGGACGGGCCGCAGGGCTGAGCGCGGTCGCGGGCATGGCCCGCTCCTACGCGGAGCATTCGGGGCATGGCGCGGTCGCGGGCATGGCCCGCTCCTACACGGAGCATTCGGGGCATGGCGCGGTCGCGGGCATGGCCCGCTCAGCCTGCCTCTACCCGCACATCACCCTCCCACACGGGCGCCGCGAGCGCATCGCCGCGCATCCGCGCTGCGACCCACTGCTGGAAGGCGCGCACGTCGTATTCCTGCGGCATCAGCACGCCGGCACCATCCGGGCGCGCGGCCATGCCACGCTGCGCGAACTCGCTCACACGGGCGTCTTCCAGCACCACCGTACGGCCCACGTCCGTCAGGTGCGCCATGTCGATCGCCGCCGGGTCCGCATCCGGGTGCACCAACCACTCGATGCTGACCTCGGTGTGCGCGACGTCGATCGGCCGCACGCTCACCGTACGCACATAGTCCCGGTGCGCCACCATGAACACCGAAGGGACGAAGGTCGCGAAACGCATACCCGGCGCGATCGCCTGCGGATCGAGGTTCGCGAATTCGGGCAGCCGGCACTGCCCATCGGGCGTCCAGCTGCGCGCGTCCTCGCGCAGGCGCGGCTCCACGTCGGCTGCACTGCCCTGAACACCCGCTGCATCGTCCAGCCGCAGCTGACCCGTACCGTAAACGGGTATCAGGTCGCAGAGCTGCGGATGCACGCCCGGGCAGTGCACGCACTCGAGGTAGTTGTCCCAGAAGACCTTCCAGTTGAAAGCACGCACATGGCTCTCGCGGTGCGCGCTCCGCAGTGATGCCAGCGGCCAGCTCGACACACCCGCCATCTCCACGGCAAAGGCAGCCTCCAGGCTGTGGCCTGCGGCAGGATCGAGGTTCAGGAACACGAAACCGCCCCAGCAGGCGAGCGCCACGCGCTGCAGCCCGTGATCGGCCGGATCGAAACCCGCGAGTTCCGGGCGCCGCGGCGTGGAGATCAAGGCGCCATCCAGCGCATAGGACCACTGGTGATACGGGCACGTGATGCGGCCCGTGGCAAAACGCCCCGCCTCCGCCGTGCAGAGCGCCGAGCCACGGTGACGGCAACTGTCGAGAAACGCCTGCAGTTCGCCCTGCGCATCCTTCAGCACGATCACGCGCCGCGTGCCTGTAGTGAACACGCGGTAATCGCCCTCGCGCGTCCAGAGCGATGCGCGCCCGGCATACAACCAGTCCCGGTACCAGATGCGCTCGAGTTCCTGCGCGTAATGCGCAGGGTCCACGTACCAACTGAAGGGCAGTGTGGGGAGTGCGGAGCCCAATGCGTGATTCATGCAGGTTACTCCCGGACCGGTTCAGGTCTTTGGCGGCAACGCGAAAGCAATAAGATAATCCCCGGCCGGGCGTTCCGGCACGCCCCAGTGACCGCCGGCCGCGATCACCACGTACTGCCGGCCATCCTGCGGCGCGGTGTAGATCGCGGGCACGGCGTGGCCGCCGGTGGGCAGCTCCGCCTTCCAGAGCTCTTCGCCGGTCGCTGTGTCGAAGGCGCGGATGTAAGCATCTGTGGTGGCGGCAATGAACGTGAGTCCGCCGGCGCTGACACTCGGCCCGCCCACACTCGGCGCGCCCTTCATGCGCGAGATCGGCCATGGCGCGAGCCCTTCCAGATTGCCGAGCGGCACTTCCCAGCGACGATCGCCGGTGTTCATGTCGATCGCCACCAGCGTGCTCCAGGGCGGCGCCACGCAGGGTGCACCGAGCGGCGAGAGCAAGGGATGCACGCGCACGCAGTAGGGCGTACCCGCTTGCGCGGAGGTGCGGGGATCCTTGCCGAGTTCGCATTGCTCGCGCGGGATCAGGTGGACCTTCTGCGCCATGTTCAGGGAATTGAGCACGATCAGCCCGCGCACCGGATCGATCGCGGGCGTGCCCCAGTTGTTGCCACCCATGTCGCCCGGGTACATCACGGAGCCCTGCACCGAGGGCGGCGTGAAAATGCCGTCGCTCAGCAGGTTCTCGATCTCCTTGCGGCAGGCGCCGCGGTCCCAGAAGGTGAAGCCCCACGCATCTTCCGGACGCAGGCCAGCCTTCACCAGGGGCTCGGGTTTTAGGGGAAACGGCTGCGTGGGCGAGAGCAGCTCTCCGGGCACCGCGCCGCGCTGCGGCACCGGCCGCTCTTCCACCGGAAACAGCGGCTCGCCAGTCTCACGATTCAGGATGAAAAGGTGGCCCATCTTCGTGGGCTGCGCGAGGGCAGGGATGGTCTTGCCGTCACGCTGCATGTCGAAGAGCGTGGGCTGCGCGGGCGTATCGAAATCCCAGAGATCGTGGTGCACCGTCTGGAAGCGCCACTTCACCGCACCGGTGCTGCCGTCCAGCGCGACGACGGAGGCGGACCAGTAATCCGATCCGTGACGGTTCACGCCATAGAAATCGGTATCGGTGTTGCCTGTGGGCAGGAACACGAGGTTGCGCTCCGCGTCCACCGACATGATCGACCACACATTGGTGGTGCCCGGGCGGAAGAGTGGTGTTCCGTCGGCACCGGTCCGGTTCTGCTCGCCCGGTGGAAGGGCGTCCCAGTACCAGACGAGTTTTCCGCTGCGCACATCGTAGGCACGCACCACCCCGCTCGGTACGCCTGCGTGTGCGCGGTCGAGCACCCAGGAGCCGATGATCGCGAGGTTGCCGAGGATCGCCGGTGGCGAAGGCAGAGAGTACTCGTGCTCCTGCACGTCACCCAGCCCTTGCTTCAGATCGACGACGCCGCCGTTGCCGAAATCGGCGCAGGCCTCGCCCGTTTCCGCGTCGAAGGCCAACAGGCGCGCATCGCTGGTACCGCTCAGGATGCGCTGCGCGCAGGGGCCCTGCTGCGGCCCCGCCCAGTAACTCACACCACGGCAGTTGATGATCACCTCCGATCCGGGATCCACGCCGGAGGCCACGCGCCAGCGCTGCTTGCCCGTGCTGGCATCGAGTGCGAAGACATCGCCGAAAGCCGTGCACCCGTAGAGCGCGTCACCCACCACGAGGGGCGTCATCTGCCAGGTGCTGCCGGGCAGCATGGGCACGTCGTAGCCTCCGAGCTTGCCGGGGCCGGGCTGGCGGGCGTGACCGGAGCGCCACTCCCATGCGCGGGCGAGGGCCTGCACGTTCTGCGGCGTGATCTGCCCTGCCGGCGAGTAGTGGCCGCCGCCCGGGGCGCCGCCGAAACTGGGCCAGCCTGCGGCCTGCTCGGGCGCGTACTGCAACGTCCCGCTTTTCTGGCCGCAGGCACCGAGCAACAGCACGGCCAGCATCAGTATCGCCACACGCCCCATCGGTCTGCTCCCGCTTGCGGATACAGCTGCGACCACGCCCACCGTCACAGCGGCGCCCTCGCCACGACGAACAGGTTCTTGCCGATCAGCCCGCCGGTCACTCGATCTAGCAGCCGGCTGAGCGGAAACACCAGCCGGTCGTAGAGCACGATGGACCTCTCGCCGGGCAGCCCCTCGCCGCGCGCGAGCAGACGGAAGACCAGCGCCGCGAAAAACCCGAGACTGTCGGCGTGCGCGATACGCTCCACCACGAAGCCCGCCGCAGCCAGCTTGGCTGCGAGTTCCGCGCGGCGATAGCGCCGCACGTGCCCGACCAGACGGTCCATCGCGGAAAACAGCACGGGAAACGCGGGCACGTAGATCAGCATTCGCCCTCCGGGAACCATCGCTGCACGGAGCGCCCGCAAGGCGCCCAGATCATCTTCGATGTGCTCCAGCACGTTCAGCGAGTACGCGCCCTCGATGCTTCCAGGGGCAAAATCCGTCACTGCGGCACGCGCATCGAAGCCGCCCGCGCGCAGCCGCTCCCGGAAGCCCGCATCCTGCTCGACGCACGCGGGCCGCAAGCCACGCTCGGCGACCAGCCGTGTCATCGTGCCGTCGCCCGCGCCGAAATCCAGGCAGGTCTGCGACCCGCGAAGCGCACTCTCGACCAGATCGGCCAGAAAGCGGTTGTAGTTCTTCGCAGAGGCCATGAGTTCGAGGACACCCGCCCCGCTGTATTCGACGCTCATGACGCGGTCTTGCGCCCCATCCATGCGCCATAGAACTCCCGGAACTCCATGCCCGGCCATACCGGCTTCGATGGCCACCGCAGCAGCACGCGGTCCTTCGGCGTCATCCGGTCGAACCAGGGTTTGTAGTCCCGCACGAGGCCGGTGGTCTGGATGGCACGCAGGACTTTCAGGTCTTCCGGGGGCATCAGACCCGGTTCCATGCCGGTCGCGAAACGGAAGCGCAGATCAGGCATGCGATGGAAGATCGTGTAAAACGTGCGCATGTCCGTCGAGTAGAGAACACCGCCTGCCTCGGGCATTTCCGGTGCGAAGTCTTCCACCGGTGCGAAGAGCAGCGGATCGCGCAAGGAATTGGTGTAGCGCCCCCCGACGTCGGCTGTCTGCCCGAGATACAGCGCCGCTGCCGCCACACCGAACACCAGCGCCGTGTCGGTCCAGCGCCTGAAGCCCGCCAGCGTGATACCGAGGCCCTCGCCGAACTGGCGCGCGAACCACACGGCCATCGCGGGCAAACCCCACTCGACCCAGAATCGCCCCACAAACAGCCCCATCACCCAGGCAATCACCAGGAGCGCCATGTCGACCTTGAAAAACTGCTCCCGCAGGTTGGCACCACTCGTTCTGCGTGCCAGCAGCGTGGCGGCCACCACGAGCAGGCCGAGCACCGGGCCGCCGGTAGGCTGGAATTCCGAGACCAGGTTCGGGCCCAGCGTGCCGTCCTGCAGCAGGGCGCGACGCAGGATATCGACGGGAAGTTGTACGGTGTTGTACCAGCCGTTCAGCGTGGCAGCCGCCGCTACGGCCAGCGTCCATGCAGCCGCGAAAGACGCCAAGGAGCGCCACTTCCGGCATACCACGAGCGGCGGCACGAGCATTGCCCACAGGTACCACGAGGTCGGGTGCATGAAGATGGCAATCGCCAGCATGAGGAAGCTCACACCGAACTCCGTGTACACGCGCAGCGGCTCGCGGCGCGTCCACAGGAGCAGCAGTACGGTCACCGCGCTCATGCTGAAGAAGAGCGGCCGCCCGAGGTAAAGCTTCCCCAACAGTATCGGTTCCAGCGCCGACATCAGCGCACACGCGAGGAACCATGCCGGCGGGTTTCCGGAAGCCACCGCACCGGAAAACGCGAAGACCCAGAATGCGAGTACAACCGCGCAGGACACCAGCCTGCCCTGCTCCCATCCCGTTGCCTCGTGAATCGCGCGAAGGGTGGCGTGCCAGCCGGCGTGCGGATCCATCCCTGCGGGAAAGGCGGGGTCGAACAGGAGGATATCGCCCCATGTGCGATCCACCGTGGCGAATGCCGCGTGGCGGAGCGCATCGTCCGGGGGCACGTAGCCATAGGCGATGATGCGCAGCGGAATGAGCAGGAAAACTGCCAGCACGAGAAGAAACAGCGCCGAGCGCGTGACGCGCTCGGCATCATTCTGCGGGCCCAATGCGGCTCTCCCCGATCCCCCGGACTGTGAACCGGAGAATAACACCGAAGCCACCCGTCATCCGTTGGCACCGACGAACCGTCACCGCCCTGACACATTCCGGCAAGACAGGCAGATCAAGCTCGTCGCAGCAGTTTCCATGGAGGGACCCCGGACCAGCGGCTGAACCAACGCGCAGCAATCCCATGAGCATCCTCAGCAGGTTTTTCGGCAGGAGCACGGTCGAGCTCCGCCAACTCGTGGGCAAGCTCGACCCTGTCGGCAAGTACTACCTCCTTTCGCAACTGAACGGCCGCCGCCCCGTCCAGAAATGGACGACCCCGATGGTGCCTTCGGACGCCGAACTCGCGGAGCGCGTCGAGGCCTCGGAGGTGCAGTTCACGCTGCTCCGCCACTTCGACCCGGGCGTCTATCGCAAGCAACTCGCCGCGGCCGCTGACGGGGGCTCCCGCGCTTCGCGCCTCTCCAGCAGCATCGACTTGCAGACCGACTGGCTCGAGCACGGTCGCCAGCAGGGTCTGGTGTTTGCCGCGCTGCCCGAGCGCGCGGCCGCCTCCCGCAAGGGCCGCGCTGCCTCCTTCGCCGATCTGGTCGAGGCGCACTTCGACCAGGCCTGGTACGGGGAGCAGCTGCGCGCGCTCGGCATCGCCACCCCGCCCGAAGGCCTGCTGAACCACTACCTCCAGGCAGGCTGTCTGGTGGGCATGAGCCCCAACAGCTGGTTCGATGAAAAGCTCTATCTGGCCCGCAACCTCGACGTGCTGGACGCCGTGCTCGGCGCCAAGTTCCGCTGCGGCTTCGATCACTACGTCGCGATCGGCGAGCAAGAGGGCCGCAAGGGACAGCTGAGCGAGCAGGACTACCTGAACGAGATCTTCCCGGGGCTCGACCGGCCGGTCTTCCTCGAGACCTACGAGGAGTTCGAGAGCCTGGTACGTCCACGCCTGCGCGTGCGGCAGGCACCGGCAGCCGCGCGCCCGCGGCTGAACTACCTTATTCCGCGTCTGGGCAACGATGTGATGTTCGGCGGGCTGATCTCGTTCATGGAGTTCATCCGCGCCCTCGACGCAGGTTTCGATGTAACTCACCGATTCATCATCACCGAGGACATCGCCAACCCGCTCGAGGTGATGGCGCGGGTTTCGCCCGGGAACCCCTGCCATGCGGTGATCGCGCGCAGCGAGCTGATCAAGATCAGTGACGAGATTGCGGTGGGGCCCGACGATGTGTTCGTGGCCTACAACGCCAAGGCGGCGTACATGGCGCAGCGCCTCGCGGGCTTCGCGCGGAACCCGAAGTTCCTGTACTTCGTGCAGGAGTGGGAGTCGATCTTCCACTCCTTCGGTGCGGTGAGCGCTGCCATAGACCGGTCCTTCGCGCTCGATTGTCACCTGCTGTTCAACTCCGCGCCCTTGCGGGAGTGGTTCGAGCGGCTGGGTCTGGGCGGGAACAACACGCGCTCGGTTTTCTCGCACGTGCTGACACGCTCGGAGGCGCCGCCCGTCCCGCGCAAGAACACCTTGCTGGCCTATCTGCGCCCCGAGGGGCACGCGGCGCGCAATTGCTTCCAGGTCGTGATCCTCGCACTGCGCCACCTGCTGCAGATCTGTCCGCAGGCGCGGCAGTTCCGGTTCCTCGGCATCGGTGCGCTGACGCCCGGCGCGATGTGGCTGGACCCCGAGACGGAATTGCAGTTCCTGCCGAAGATGCCCCTGGCCGATTACGCGGCCCTGCTCTCGGAGAGCAAGGTGGGCGTGAGCCTGATGAACGCGCCGCACCCCAGCGTGGTGCCCTACGAGATGGCGCAGTTCGGGCTCCACACCGTCACCAACGTCTATGCGAACCGCCCGGCGGAGTTCATCCGCGCGCAGAGCCGCTACCTGCAGCCCTGCGAGCTCGATTACAAGAGCGTTGCCGAGGCGCTGGCGCGCGCGGTGGTCGCGGCGCTGGATGAGCCCGGCGTCTATTGCCAGCTCGATTACCCCGCGTCCTGGAGTCAGGCCTTCGCGCCTGCGTTCGAGGACATCGGCACTGTTTTCTCCCTGCCGCGCTGAGGCGCGGGCGGGGTGTCATCGACGGCAGGACAGCGTATGGACGACAAGTCCGTTTGCATCATCTCGGCGAATTGCCAGGGCGCTTACATCAAGGCGCTTCTGAACGCGCACGCGGACTTCGCGCGTGAATTCGAGGTGCACTACTTCGTCAACTACCAGAAGCAGTCCGTGCCCTCCGAACTGCTGGCGCGCTGTGATCTGCTGATTTACCAGCCGCTCGGTGCGAACTGGGGCGATCTTTCCAACGACAGCCTGCTTGCCGCGGTCCCGGAGGGCTGCCGGCGCATCGCCATCAACTACCTTACCTTCCCGGTGTACTGGCCCGGCTTTGCCATCGACCCCCGCAACGTACCCACGCCGGCGTACCCGTTCGGGCCCTTTCCGTACGGGGATCGGGTGGTGATCGAGGCGCTTGCCGCGGGCGAGTCGCCGGCGCGTGCCGCCGAACGCTTTGCCGGAGACGAGTATCCGGTCAGTGTTGATCCCGATGCCGTGATCGCGGACTACGTCGAGTCGCAGCGTCAGATCGAAACACGCCGTGACCAGAAACTCCTCGACTACATCATGGCCCATTTCCGCTCGGCCAAGCTCTTCGAGACCTACAACCACCCCTCGCAGCCGCTCTGCGTCCATCAGGTGAACGATCTGCTCGCCATGCTGGGATACCGGGCTCTGGAGGCTGTCGAAGAGCTTCCGCTCGATTACCTGAAGATCAACCAGCAGCCGCTGCACCCCGGCGTGGCGCGCGCCTTGGGGCTGGCCTTCGAGGCGACCGAGGAGACCATCTACCGTATCTGGGGCCAGCAGATGTCTTTCGGGGCTTACGCCGGTGCCTATGCCAAGTGGGACGTCGAGGCGATAGGTCGCGAACTGGATGGCTCCACGCCACCCCCCCCCCCACCCCCACCGCCGAGCGGAGCCGATGTCATGAGCAAACACGCAAGGACTGCCAGGCCGAAGCTGTTGCCAGTTGCCTTGCCGGAGGGGCAACGGCAGTGGGTCTTCCTCCACATTCCCAAGACCGCCGGCACCAGCCTGAACGACATGTTCGACGAAGCTCTCGGCAGCAATCCCGCGCCGCACTACAACGCAACGGTGCTGCTTATGAAGGACGCCGAGCGCCGCAGCCGTCCCCTGATCCGTGGGCATATCCACTACGACGCTATCGACGCGCTGCATACCGAGAGGCTGGTGTTCACCTTCCTCCGCGATCCCGTCGACCGCACGATCTCCGCCTTCGAGTTCATGAAGTCTCATCCCGAGACCTGGCTCGGCAAGCTGGCGCAGGGCTCCCTCACGGAATTCCTTGCGCACCCCTACGTGACCCAGAGCATCGCCGACCTGCAAACCCGGATGTTGGGATCCGCCATGGATGTCCGCCGCCTTTATGCCCGCCTGGTGCGCAAGGACCTCACGCAGGAGCAGTACTTCGAGGAGTTCAGGAAGCGCTCGCTGCTGCCTCCGGACGAGGCGAGCCTCGAGCGGGCAAGCGAGCGGCTGCTCGCCATGCTCCACGTCGGTTTCACGGAGACCTTCGCCGAGGACTGCGAGACGCTGTTTGCCAAGCTGTCACTGCCGTGTCCGGCCGCGCGACAGTCGAACCGCACACCGAGCGCCTATCGCCGGCGCGACAGTTACACCGAAGCGGAGCTCGATCTGGTGCGCAGTGTGAATCGCTTCGACACCATCCTCTACGCCCGTGCGCAGGCCTTGCGGGCGCAGGGGCGCATCTGAGGCGACGCTCTCTCAGGGGGCTGCGCCGCCCAGCGGATCGCCCGCCGGCGGTGGTGGTTCGAAACCCTCGAGCAGGCTGCGGAACACGGCGCTGATGGCGTCTGGCTCGTAAGCGTTGCACGCGGCGGCGAGCGTATCGATCGCCCGTTGCAGTTCCTCCCAGGGGATCACGGCTTCCATCGCGCGGAGGATCATCGGGTGGTCGGTGGGCGTGATCTCGCCGTTGCCCAGCAGTTCCTCGCGCAGTTTCTCGCCCGCGCGCAGCCCCGTGAAGCGGATCTCGATGTCCCCCGCGGGGTTGGCTTCGTCGCGCACCTGCAGCCCCGAGAGGTGGATCATGCGGCGCGCGAGCTCGAGGATCCTGATGGGTTGCCCCATGTCGAGCACGAAGACGTCGCCGCCGCTGCCCATGGCTCCCGCCTGCAGCAGCAATTGCGCCGCCTCCGGGATGGTCATGAAGTAACGCTCGGCCTCCGGATGCGTCACCGTCACGGGGCCCTGCTGTGCAATCTGTTCGCTGAACAGCGGTATCACCGAGCCGGAGCTGCCGATCACATTGCCGAAGCGCACGATCACGAAGTGCGTGCCCGGCGCCTGCGCCGCGAGCGACTGCATGATCATCTCTGCGATCCGCTTGGTCGCGCCCATGGTGCTGGCGGGCCGCACCGCCTTGTCAGTCGACACCAGCACGAAGGTCTCCACGCCCGCCCGCATGGCGGCGCGGGCAACGTTCAGCGTGCCCAGGACGTTGTTCATCACGCCCTCGACGATGTTCTGCTCCACCAGCGGCACATGCTTGGAGGCGGCCGCGTGGTAGATGGTGTGCACCGGGAATCTCTGGAGTACGCGCTGCAGGCGCGCCTCGTCGCGGACCGAGGCGAGCAGGGGGACGATCCGCGCCGGCACGCCGGTATCGGAGGCCTTCAGCCGCAGTTCTTTTTCGATTTCGTAGAGCGCGTACTCGCTGTTGTCGAGCAGCAGCAGGGTCTCCGGCGCGCAGCCGATGATCTGGCGACACAGCTCGGAGCCGATCGAGCCGCCTGCGCCCGTCACCAGCACGGTCTTGCCGGTGATGCAGCGCCCCAGCAGCTCCGGCCGCGGCGGCACCGGATCGCGACCGAGCAGGTCATCCAGCGAGACCATCCGCGTCTGCCCGATCGATGCGCGCCCGCCCATCAGGTCTTCGATCGGCGGGATGGAGCGCACCCTGACCGGGTGGTCTGCAAGCGAGCGGATGATTTCCCTGCGCCTGGCGCTGCCCAGCGAGGCCATGGCGAGGAAGACCTCCGTGATCGCATGGCGACGGACCAGACCGGGCAGCGCCGCGGCCGACGCCACCGGCACATCGCTGATCACCCGTCCCTGCAGTTGCGGGTTGTCGTCGATGAACACCACCGGCGAGTACTCATAGCCATGACGCAGCGCGTTCAGCAGTTGCCGTCCCGCCGAGCCGGCGCCGTAGATGGCCACCGGTTGCCCGCCTGCGTGATGGGCGCTGCGGTACCAGCTCCGTACCGCGAGCCGTGTTCCGCCTACGAACACCAGCATGAAGATTCCGTACGACACCAGCTGCGAGACGTGCAGGCCCGCTCCGGTGAGCAGCGAGGCCAGCGCCAGCAGCAGGGTCGAGAGGCTCACACCCTTCACGATCGCGAGCACGGCCTGATGGCCCATGAAGCGCACGACGGCGCGATAGAGACCGAGCCGCAGGAAGATCACCGCCGAGCCTATGACCGTGATGAGCGCCGCTGCAATTTCGCTGGTACCCGGTACAGCCAGGCTCGCTTCGCCCGAGCGCAACCAGCTCCCCCCGGCAAGCGCGAGCGGTATGGCCACGAGATCCAGTGCAAGGATGAAGGCCTGTCTCAGGTTGCGCGGCAACTCGAACAGGCGCTGCACCAGCAGCCACGCGAAGCCCTTCCAGCCCGCCTGTTCGGTGGGGAATCTGCCAAGGCCGTCACGCTGCGCTGTCATGCGCGTTCCACTCCCTTTTCACGGTGTCGCCAGGCCACAACCCCTGCCACAACGCACAAGGGCAGCACGGCGCTGACAGCGGCCAGCGGTGCGAGTGTGGGGCGATGGGCCGCCAGCCAGGCGAGCGGCAGCAGCCAGACGACATCGAGAACCAGCAAGCCGAGCGTCACCGGGCGGTGGCCGCGCACGGCGAGCCTCTGATAGGCGTGCTCGCGGTGGGCCCGCAGCAGCGGCTTGCGGGCCGCAGCCCGCAGGAGCAGCGTGATGCCCGTATCGCAGAGGAAGGGCGCGAGCAGGATCAGCCAGCACCACCCCGGCAGCGCGCCCTCTGCCGCGCTGAGCAACGCCAGTGCAGCGAGCAGGAAGCCGAGCGGCAAGCTGCCGGCATCGCCCATGAAGAGCCGTGCGGGCGGCCAGTTCCATGCAAGGAAGCCGGCCGCGCCAGCGCCCGTGAGCGCGAGCAGCAGCACCGCGTCGGCGCGCCCCCCGGCATCGTCCAGCAGCAGCGCCCCCGCAAAGCCCGCGAAAGCCGCCTGCGTGGCCGCGAACCCGTCGATGCCGTCCATGAAATTGAAGGCGTTCGTGAACCCCACCACCCAGAGGCCGGCCAGTGCGACTACCAGCGCAGATCCAGGGGTGGGCAGAAGCACGAAGACCACCCACGCCGCGCAGGCGGCCTGCAACACCAGGCGCAGCCACACGCCCAGCCCCCGCAGATCATCGAGCAGTCCGGTGAGGCAGAGCAGCACCGCCGGGAGCAGCAGGGGTACTGCGGTGTCGCGTGGCTCCGGCACCGCCATCAAGGTGCCAGCCAGCAGGGCTGTCACGATGCCGACGCCGCCGCCGGTGGGCGTGGGCTGGGTGTGCAGGCTGCGATCCCCCGGGGTGTCGAGCAGACGACCGCGCATGAGGCGCCACCACAACCCGCAGAGGAGGGTGGCGCTGGCGCCTGTGGCGAAGACCGGGATCCAGTTCATGGTGTGTCAGGCATGAGGGGCTTCACTCCGGAGCGGCGATCCTGCGTGCACGAAGCGGTCGGGCAAGTATCCCCACCCCGCCGCGCCCTGTCACCCTGCCGCCCGGCGGGCCCATGGAGATCACTCCAGCGCACGGCTCCGCAGGTAGTCCTCGTAGTTGCCGCTGAAGTCGATGATGCCCTCGGGCGTGAATTCGAGGATGCGGTTGGCGAGCGAGGAGACGAACTCGCGGTCGTGGCTCACGAAGATCAGCGTGCCCGGGTAGTTCTCGAGGGCCAGGTTCAGGGCCTCGATGGATTCCATGTCGAGGTGGTTGGTGGGCTCGTCGAGCACCATCACATTCGCCCGCTGCAGGATCAGCTTGCCGAAGAGCATCCGTCCCTGCTCGCCGCCGGAGATCACCTTCACCGTTTTGCTGATGTCGTCCTGCGTGAAGAGCATGCGCCCCAGCGTGCCGCGCACCAGTTGCTCGTCGCCCTTGGTCCACTGCTTCATCCAGTCGAAGAGGTTCAGGTCTTCGGCGAAATCGCGGGCATGGTCCTGCGCGTAGTAGCCGATGTCGGCGGCATCGGCCCACTTCAGCTCGCCGCTGTCGGGGGCAAGTTCTCCCATCAGGCAGCGCAGCAGCGTGGTCTTGCCCGCACCGTTCGGCCCGATGATCGCGATGCGCTCGCCGGCCTCGACCTGCAGGCTCAGATCCCGGAACAACGGCTCGCCGCCGTAGCCGAGGGTGACATCGCGCAGCGTCACGGCCTGGCGGTGGAGTTTCTGTTTCTGGTCGAAGCGGATGAACGGGCTCTGGCGGCTCGAGGGTTTCACCTCGATAAGCTCGATCTTCTCGATCTGCCGCGCGCGCGAGGTGGCCTGACGCGCCTTGGAGGCATTCGCCGAGAAGCGGCTCACGAAGGCCTGCAACTCGGCGATCTGGGTTTTCTTCTTGGCGTTCTCGTTCTGCACCAGTTCGCGCGCCTGGGTGGCGGCGGTCATGTAGGCGTCGTAGTTGCCCGGGAAGAGCTTGAGTGCCCCGTAGTCCAGATCCGCCATGTGCGTGCAGACGCTGTTCAGGAAATGGCGGTCGTGGGAGATGATCACCATGGTGCTGGTGCGCGCCTTGAGCACGTTCTCGAGCCAGCGGATGGTGTTGATGTCGAGGTGGTTGGTGGGCTCGTCGAGCAGCAGCACGTCCGGGTCCGAGAACAGCGCTTGCGCGAGCAGCACGCGCAGTTTCCAGCCCGGTGCCACCGCGCTCATGGGCCCTGCGTGCTGCGCGAGCGCGATGCCCAGACCGAGCAGCAGTTCGCCCGCGCGCGCCTCGGCCGTGTAGCCGTCCAACTCGGCGAAGCGCACCTCGAGCTCGGCCACGGCCATGCCGTCGTCCTCGCTCATCTCTGGCAGGGCGTAGATGCGGTCGCGCTCGGCCTTCACCTGCCAGAGCTCTTCGTGGCCCATGATCACGGTGTCGAGGACAGAGTTGTTCTCGTAGGCGAACTGGTCCTGGCGGAGCTTGCCGAGGCGCACATCTCCCGGACGGGCGACGTTGCCCGAGCTCGGCTCCAGGTCCCCGCCGAGGATCTTCATGAAGGTCGACTTGCCGCAGCCGTTCGCGCCGATCAGGCCGTAACGGTTGCCGTTGCCGAACTTGACCGAGACGTTCTCGAAGAGCGGCTTGGCGCCGAACTGGATGCTGAGATTGCTGGTGGCGATCATGGGGCTGCCCCGTTGGTGTCAGGGGCTGCCGAGGTACTCGCAGAGGTAGGCCGCCGGGCCGCCCACGGCCTCGACATCGAAGCTGCTGTTGGCCGCCACCTCGAAATAGCCGCCTGCCGGCACGCTGAACCACTCACCACCCTCGAGGCGCACGCGCAGCATGCCGCTGGTGACGCTCATGCGCTCGGCGGCCGCGGTGCCGAAGCGGAATTCGCCCGGTGCGATCACGCCCACTGAGGCCCGGAGGCCGTTGCGTGTGAAGCCGATGCTCTGCACCTGGCCATCGAAATACGTGTTGTGCGTCAGCACGGTGATGCTTCCTGTGTGGGTCGGGGTGGTACGGCGGGGAGTGCCGGGCGGCGCGCAGTATACGTGCTGACGGTGGGCCGCAGGGCGTCGCGCCGCGCCCTAGTGCAGGCGCGAGACCAGATGCCTCGCCGCGGACTGGACGGTGTTGTGCACCAGCATCGTCACCGTCATCGGGCCCACACCGCCCGGCACCGGCGTGATGTAGGAGGCTTTCTCCTTCACTCCCTCGAAATCGACATCGCCGACCAGACGTCCGTCGGGCAGGCGGTTGATGCCCACATCGATCACCACGGCGCCGGTGCGCACCATCTGCGGAAGTATG
>JBILEG010000266.1:0-5252 GCA_044352225.1 Pseudomonadales bacterium
TCGGCGGAGGAGGTGCTCATGTCGATGAAGGTGCTGCCCGGCTTCATGCGCACGAGCGCGCCGCCCTCGCCGATCATCACCGCGCGCACCTGCGCCGGGCCGGGCAGGATGGTGATGAGCACATCGCCGCGCTCGCCCGCCTCGGCCACGCTCTCGGCCCATGTGGCACCGCGCACCAGCAGATTTGCAGCCTCCTCGCGTGCGAGGCTGTGGATCAGCAGCGGATAGCCCGCCTCCAGCAGGTTCACCGCCACGGGATTGCCCAGGTTGCCGAGGCCGATCAGGGCGATGGTGGGCTTCGTGTGCGGCGCGGAAGTGGTCATGCGGAATGCTCGCTGCAGAGGGTGCGTTGGATCGGACGGCGAAACTCGAGCCGCCTGCTGTGCGACAGAAAGCTGAAGTGAATGCCTACCCCACGATCCCCTGCACCTCATCGAAATTCGGAATATCCCCCTCTCCATAGCCCGGCATCATCTGGTTGTAGCCCGCGTGCCAGCCGATGATCTCCGGCGTGCGCGGGCTGTAGTGCTGGATGTAGATCGTGCGACGGCGCGCAGCGCCCGTGGGGCCGGGGCCTGCGTGCAGCCCGCAACCGATGTGCACCGTCGCATCGCCAGGCTCTGTCACGAGCGGGATGATCGGGAGCTTGGCGCGCATCGCCGCGTCCGGGAAGGGATGGAAAGACTTGCCCCAACTGCCCGCCATCATGTGGAGCTGCGAGCTGCCCGCGTTCGCGGCGTCCAGCTGCACGCCCACCAGCACGCAGGGGCAGGTGATGTGGCAGCCGCCCAAACCGCAGTCGTTGTGGAAGGGCAGGTTCGCGAACGCAGACACCTCGGCGCCCGGCTGGAACTCCTTCAGCACCGCGAGGATCCCCTCGATGCGATCGGGCGTGGGGACGACATTCGCCTTCGCGAGATCACGCAATTCCACGACGCGCGGATTCTCGTAGAGCGCCGCGAACTCGGGGGATTTCTCCGAGAGGTAGGTCAACCGGTAAGGGAATCGCCCTCCCTTGCCGTCATCCGCCCACCACGAGGTGAGTTCGCCGGGCACGGCCTCGTCGCGGACGCGGTCGAGCTCTTTTGAAAGCCGCGCGATCAACGCCGGATCGAAGGCGCGCTTCACCACCAGATAACCCGTCTGCAGAAGGAAATGCGACATTTCCTCGCGACTGTCCTCAAGACCGAACCGCCGATGCAGATCGAGCGGCCGCCCTGCGAGATCGCGGAAATCGAGGTTGCGCCAGTCGTAGAGCGGACGGCCCGAATACATCGTGCGGATGGCCGGCGCCCAGCGATCGCCCGTATCGAAACTGCCGCGGCGAAAGCGCAGCGCGTTCGAGTAAAGCAGCCCGATCCAGGTGCGCATCTCGTAGCGGAAGTCGATCCACGCCTCTTCGCTCATCTCGACGATGGTCTCGGCATCCTGCGCGATGCCGGGGAGCACCTCTACCCGGTCGTCGCGCGCAATGAAACTGAAGGAACGCTCGTCGGGCAACACGATCGAAAACGGCGCAGCGCCAGCCACGTCCCAGTGCACGGCATCCGAGGTACCCTCGGCGAGCTTGCGGGGGAGTTCGTCTCGGTGGAATCTCTCGAAATCGACAGGCGCCAGACCCGCCCTGCGATACATGCCGTGCAGCACCTCACGCCCCAGATCGTCACGCTCGGCCATGCCCATACGCTGCCCTCTTGTTGGTGGTCTACGGCGCGGGAATCCAAAGTCGGGTGAGAGTAAAGCGCGGGGAGGCGCGGAGCCAGTGTATCGGGGCGCAGGGGGCAGCCAGCGAATACCCCGGCGCAGTCCTTTTGACGGGCATTTTTGGGCAAAGCCCGACCCTGCGCCGGCGCGTACAACACCACTCGACACCCGGCAGACAGAACCCGATGACGGAAATCGAAACACGCCTCGCACTCGCCGACGCCACGGCCGCGGCAAGCCTCGCCGCGGCCACCGAGGAGGAACTCCTGTCGACGGTGCACACCCTGCTGGCAGGCCACGACATCGATCTGCTGCGCATCTCGGTGGGCGCGGTCGAGCTCTCGCCCACGCATGACCTGCGCATGACGGCGCTTACCCGCGGCAAGGGCTTCTCGCACATCGCCGTGGACACACGCCTCGAGAGCGTGGAGTTCATGGCGACGGTCTCGCCCTTCGTGGCCATGTGGCTGAACAAGACGGAACAGCTGCGCGTGCGGCTCGGCGCGGGCGAAGACGCCGGTTTCGCGTTTCTGGCCGGGCTGCGCGCAGAGGGCGCTACGGATTTTCTCGCCGTGTCTTTCGCGCTTCCTACCGCTCGGCTTCCGGGCGGAGACACCACGATCATGTCTTTCGTCACCGACAGCGCAGATGGCTTCAGCGAGCGTGATCTCGCGCGCCTGCACGCGGTAGCGCGCCAGCTCGCACTGGGCGCCACGCTCACCGCCGCATCGCGCTCAGGCGCGGCCGCGCTCGACACCTACTTAGGCCCTCTGGCCGGGGCCCGCGTACGCGAAGGCAATATCCTGCGCGGACGCGCCGAGCCCATGCGGGCGGTGGTGTGGGCGAGCGATCTGGTGGGCTTCACGCGGATAACGGAGTCAGTGGCGACCGAAGAGCTGCTGTCACTGCTGAACGACTACACGGGGGAACTGGTCGCTGCCGTGGGCGCGCATGGCGGCGAGGTGCTGAAGTTCATAGGCGACGGCTTGCTGGCGATTTTCCCCGCCGATGCGGGCGGCCCGGCTGCAGCGCTTTCGGCAGCACGCGAGGCGCGGAACCGCGTCACGGCACTGAGCGAAGCCCGTCGCGCAGCCGGTCTCGTCAGCACCGATTTCTGCCTGGGACTCCATCTCGGCGAGGTGCTTTTCGGCAACTTCGGCGCCGCCGGGCGGCTCGACTTCACGGTGCTGGGGCCCGCAGTGAACGAGGTCTCACGGATGCTCGGGCTCTCCAAGACGCTGGACCAACGGGTGCTGGCCAGCGCGGCCTTCCATGCGGAGCTGGGCGAGCGCTCTGCGGAGTTGGTATCGGTAGGGCGCTATGCATTGCGCGGCGTGGGTGCGCCGCAGCACCTCTTCACACTCGAGGCCGACTGAGCCGCGGGTTGGCAGTCCTCTACACCCGGCGGGAGCCCCGCGGGACGCTCCGGGATTTCGGTGTATCCTCTGCCCGCCGATTCCACACAGGCTGCGCGAGCCCCGCCCGCCATGAAACACGCCCCCGCATTTCTGCTGGTGACCTGCCTCGGCGCCCTGCTCTCGGGCTGCGGCAGCGAGGCCGTCTACATCGACGAGAGCTTCGCCAACGACAGCCCCTTCAAACTCAAGGTCTCGGAACCCGCGCCGGTCGCCTGCGAGAGCGCGCGTCGCTCCCTGCTCGGACAGGGCTATTTGATCGACATCACCTCGGGCGAGCAGGTGAAGGGCCGCAAGGCCTACCGCCGCGACGACAGCCAGAACACCTTCATAGAGATGAATGTGGTCTGCATACCGGACCGCAAAGGCAGCACCCTCTACACCAACGGCGTGTTGAGCACCTATGACCTGAAGAAGAGCGGCAACTCTGCGAGCGTAGGCATCAGCGCGGTGGGCTCGATCTCTCTGCCCATCGGCCAGAGCGCCGATTCGCTGGTGAAGATCGCTGAGGAAACCATCGAAGACAAAGCCTTCTACGGCCGCTTTTTTGCCGCCGTGGGTCATGTGCTGAAGGAAATGGAAGAGAGCCCGGAAGACGACGAGGCAGCGCCCGGCAAGACGGAGGCCGCAGATCCCAAGCCCGCGCCGGAGGCCGATATTCCGCTGGAGCCAGGACCTGCGAACGTACCAGGCATCGTCCCCGAACCAGGCCCTGCGCCCACGGCGCCTGCGGCGGGTACGCCGCAACCGGTGGTGGTGCCGGAGCCCGGCACAGTGGCACCCGCAGTCACACCCGAGCCCACACCCGCCGTGAGCGCTACACCCACCACGCCCGTCGACACGGCCAAGCCCGCTGCGCCCGGCCCCGTGCAGGGTTTCAGTGTGTCTGCCCCGGCGGCGCTGCCGCACGCGCAGCCGGCGGCGCAACCACAGTCAGCCATTGTCCCGGCATCTACCACCGCACCCCAAACCGAGGCGCCCTCTCCTCAGCCCTCACCGGCGCCGGCCGCCGCACCTTCGGTGACAACACCACCCGCAGCGACGCAGCCAACGCGCGCTGACGCAGTGCCGGCGCCATCCTCTGATCCGGTTTCAGCGCCCTCGACACAGGTAGAGGCACCGCAGAGCCTGCCTGCCGCCGCTCCCGCAACGGCAACACCCACGCCCAAAGCGGTAGCACCCGACGCCACCACACCACCACCAAGCGCACAACCCACCGCAGCACCGCCCACATGAACCAGGCTCTCGCACACCCCGTTGCCACCACCGAGCAGCAACTGCGCACAGATCTGGCCGCCGCCTTCCGGCTGGCCGTGCGCTTCGGCTGGCACGAGGGCGTGGGCAATCACTTCAGCGTGGCCGTCTCTGAAGACGGGCGGCAGTTCCTGATGAACCCGCGCTGGCGGCATTTCTCGCACATCAGCGCCTCGAATCTGACGCTGCTGGACGCCGAAGACACGCAGACCATGAACCGTCCGGACGCCCCGGACGAGACCGCCTGGTGCATCCACGGCCGCATCCATGCGCTGCGCCCGCAGGCGCGTTGCGTGCTGCACCTGCACCCGCCGTATGCCACCGCCGTGGCCGGCCTCGCCGA
The DNA here is from genome assembly GCA_044352225.1 of Pseudomonadales bacterium. Lineage (GTDB taxonomy): Bacteria > Pseudomonadota > Gammaproteobacteria > Pseudomonadales > UBA5518 > UBA5518. The sequence goes on from JBILEG010000266.1 coordinate 4,717, forward strand.
TCCGCAGATCACGCCCATCGACCAGAACACCTCGCGCTTCTTCCGGCGCGTGGCCTACGACTTCGGCTTCGAGGGCATGGCCACCTCCACCGCCGAGGGCAACCGCCTTGCCGCCGCGCTGGGCGATCACAACGTCATGATGATGGTGAACCACGGCGTGCTGGTGGCAGCGCCCACGGTGGCCGAAGCCTTCGACCAGATGTACTTCCTCGAGCGCGCCTGCCAGACGCTGGTGCTGGCACTCTCCACCGGCAAGCCGCTGCGCGTGATGAGCGACGAAGTGGCCGAGCGCACCGCGCAGGACTGGGAGCACTACGCCCCCATGCAGTTCGCCCACTTCGAGGAAATGAAACGCCTGCTCGACCGCGAGGAGCCCGACTATGCCAGCTGAGGCAGCGCAAACCGTCAGTTTTATCCGGATGAAGGACGGCACGCGGGAGGACTACCTCCTGCTGCAGGAACTGGAACACGCGCATCTGGCCGCCACCGCCGACCGCCTGCTGCGCGAACTGGTACTGCAGGGCGAGGAAAGCCTG
>JBILEG010000078.1:0-10840 GCA_044352225.1 Pseudomonadales bacterium
GCTCGGCCGAGATGCCGAGCAGGTTGCCCGCCAAGGTGGCGCGTGCCTCCTGCAGGCTGCCGTAGGTGGCAGCCTCGCCCGGCAGCGCGAGCGGCGCCTCGGCCCGCAGACCGAGCGAGAACGGCACCTCCTCACCAAGGGGATCGACCGTGCCGGACATGGCAAGCGGCCAGTCGCCAGCCAGTTTCGCCTCCACCGCAAGGCGCGTGAGATCTCCCTTGACCGAGGCCGTGAGCGTGGGCCAGCCCTCGCGCGTAGCCGACGCCGTGGCCGCAAGCGGCAATTGCTTTTCGATGTCGACACGGCCCGAGGCGCGCAGCTCCACATCGAGAATCTTTGCCTCCAGCGACGCGACATCCACACGGCTCCCCAGCAGCGAGGCCGCAAAGCGGATGCCGTCGATACGCAGCAGTTCGCGCGCCTCGCGGCGGATCAGCAGGCCGCCAAGGGAACCGGAGGCAACATCGATATCCACAGGCAGCGAGAGCGGCGAGAGATCGAGCGGTGAGGCGTCGGTGCTGGCGGTGAGTTCGATCTCGAGGCTGCGCGCGGCGAGGCTGCGTGCGCAAAGGGAAAACCGCAGGATGCAGCCCCGCTCGAGCTGCCAGGCGATGTCGTGCAAAGAGACGGTTTCGCCCTCGCCCTGCCAGCGCAGCCTGCCTATGCGGCCCTCGAGCAGCGTGCCGCCCTGCCCTTCGATCAGCAGCCCGGGCAGCGCCCGTTGCGCCGCGCCCGAGAGCCACGCAGCGCCGCGTTCGCTGCCCGCAAGGCGCAACGTGCCGGCCGCCAGTGCCACCAGCACCAGCAGCACGCACGCGAGCAGGATCAGGCGGCCACGGCGGCTCACAGCGGCGGCCCCATGCTGATGTGCAGTTTGAAACCGGAGTTCTTGCTGTCGTGCACCGGCACCGCCACGTCGAAGCGGATCTGTCCGATCGGCGAGAGCCAGCGCAGCCCCAGACCCGCGCTCTGATAGAAGTCGTCGTTGCGCTCGGTGAACGCCCCGCCACCGTCCACGAAGGCCGCGACGCGCCAATTGGGGAGCACGCGCCGCGAGATCTCGAGACTCCCCACCGCCAGATATCGCCCGCCCAGCAGTTTGCCGTTGGCATCCCGTGGCGCGAGGGTCTGGTAGTCGTAGCCACGGATGCTCCGGTCACCGCCTGCATAAAAGCGGAGCGATGCGGGAATCTCGTTGAAGGCATCCGTCCAGATCGCGCCGAATTCGGCCCGCGCGAGGATGCGCGTCCGGTCGTCGTTCAGCGAGCGAAGCAAGCCCGCCCCGCCACGCCAGCGCACGAAGTTGGCAGGAGCGCCTGCCGCATTGGCGCTGAAATCGAGCGAGGTCCACAGGCTGGTGCCCGTATGCGGGTCCAGCCCCTGTGCCAGGACAGTGCGCGAGATGCTCGTGGCAGGCAGCAGGTAGGCCACGTCTTTCTGCGTCTCGCTGCCCACCGTGTAGCGCTCGAGCTCGGCGCTGATGCCGTAGCGGTAAGACCAGTCGCCGAAGACTTTCATGGCATGCGCGATGCCACTGGTCACGGTGAGGGATTCGGTGTCTTCGAGGTTCTTGCCCTGAAGGCCGGTAGTCACCTCGAAGACATCGTCCAGCGGATCGGTGTGCGGGATCCGCCAGGTCGACTCCAGCGACTGCCGCGTGCGGGAGAGCTCGGCGTCGATGGAGAGTGCATCCCCGCGCGCATTCAGCAACGGCGATTCACGGCCGAAGCGCAGCCGCAGGTCGGAGTCCGTGCTGAAGCCTGCGCCCACGTCATAGCGGCTCTCGGTGACGTCGGCCGCCAGGACCTCGATATCCGCCACCTCGGCATCGCTGCGCCGCACGCGCACCACCAGCTCGCTGAAATAGCCCGTGTCGCGCAGGCGCTGTTCGAAGCGCGCCATCTGTACTGCGTCGAACCAGTCTCCCTTGCGGAAAGGCGCGAGCCCCGTGAGAAGAGCGGCATCGAGCTGCGAGCCGGAAAGCAGGATATCGCCGAAGCGCGTACGCGGGCCCGCAGCGAGATCGAGCACCGCCTGCGCCTCGCGCCGCGCCACGTCGACACGCAATTCCGCGCGCCGGAACTTCGGCTTGAAGAAACCCGCGCGGCGGCAGGCTTGCAGCAGCTCCTCGCGCAGGGCGTCGTAGTCGGCATGACGTAACGGGCTGCCGGGCGCGAAGGGCGTCTTCTTCAGCATCTCGATCACGGCAGGCAGATCACGCGCCTCGGGGTCGACGCGGATATCGGCCGCCACCCACGCGATGCGCGGCCCGGTGTTCACACGCAGCACCTGTTTGCCTTTGACCGTCTGCACGCTGAAGGTGGACTCATACCAGCCGAAGGGCTGCAACGCGTCGTCGATGTCGGCGCGCAGGATGCGCTCGAGGCGCGCGGGCTGCGTGGCGAGCGAGGGGTCGAGGTTGCCCATGTGCAGGCGCAGGTTGTGGGCGGTGGGCTTGTCGAGCCCCTCGATCTCCAGCGTCAGCGCCTTGTCCGATGCACCCGCAACACACGACAGGCACAGCAGCAGCCCGGCGAGCAGTACTCGCGCCGGGCGCCTCGGCCATGTCAGCATTCGGGTTTTCATGGGCGTGCTGGTTGGGAAAGTGGACCGTCACACGGCGTCGCTATCCTAAACCGGCCGCGGCAGCACCGGCATCCGATGCTGCAAAGAACCTGCACTGGAGAACACCCGGGAATGAATATGCCACGCGAGAGCGCCGCACGACGGCTGCCTGCCGAATGGGAGCCGCAGGACGCGGTGATGCTCACGTGGCCGCACGACGACAGCGACTGGGCGCCCACCCTGCACGAGGTGGAGCCTGTCTTCGTGGCGATTGCCGTGGCGGTCTGCGCCCGCGAGCAACTCCTGCTGGTGGTGCGCGATGCTGCACACCTCGCGCACGTCGAGTCACTGCTGGAGGCAGCGGGCGTGGACATGGCTTGTGTACGCGCAGTGATCGCCCCCTCCAACGACACCTGGGCACGGGATCACGGCCCCATCACCGTTCATGACGCCGGAACGCCACGCCTGCTCGATTTCGTGTTCAACGGCTGGGGCGGCAAGTTCGAGGCCGCGCTGGACGATGCCCTGAGCGCGCGCCTGCACGAGGCCGGCGTCTTCGGCGCTGCCGCGCGCGAGCGCATCGCCTTCGTGCTCGAAGGCGGGAGCCTGGAGTCAGACGGTGCAGGCACACTGATCACCACCCACGAATGCCAACACCACGCAGGGCGCAATCCCGCGCTCGATACCGCCGCCATCGAGGCGCAACTCAGGACCGCCTTCGGTCTGCAGCGCGTGCTGTGGCTGCATCACGGGCAGCTGGAAGGCGACGACACCGACGGCCACATCGACACGCTGGTGCGGCTCTGCGATACGCGCACCCTTGCCTACCAGCACTGCGACGATGCGGCAGACCCGCACTTCGCGGAACTCTCTGCGATGGAGGCCGAGGTGAAGGCACTGCGCACCACTGCGGGCGAGCCCTATCAGCTGGTGCCGCTGCCCTGGCCTTCGGCCAAACGCCATGCCGACGGGCGGCGCATGCCCGCCACCTACGCGAACTTCCTGATACTGAACGGTGCCGTGCTGGTGCCCACCTATCGTGACGCGAACGACGCCATCGCACTGGAGCGCCTGCGCGGCGCCTTCCCCGGCCGCGAGGTGATCGGTATCGACTGCCTGCCGCTGATCGCGCAGGGCGGCTCGCTGCACTGCGTGACGATGCAACTGCCCGCCGGCACACTCGCGCCCTGACACCCGGAGCCGAACGATGACCAAGACCCTGCGCACCGCCTGCCTGCAACACGCCTGCGGCCCTGACCGCGAGGCGAACCTTGCCACCACGGCCCGCATGGTCCGTGAGGCCGCGGCCGCTGGTGCGAAACTCGTGCTGCTGCAGGAGCTGCATGCCGGACCCTATTTCTGCCAGACCGAAGACGTGGCCTGTTTCGACATGGCCGAGCCCATCCCCGGGCCGGGCACGGAGTTCTTCGGGGCGCTGGCGCGCGAGTGCGGCGTGGTGCTGGTCAGTTCGCTCTTCGAGCGGCGCGCGCCGGGGCTCTATCACAACACCGCAGTGGTCTTCGAACGCGACGGCAGCATCGCGGGGCGCTACCGCAAGATGCACATCCCCGACGATCCCGCCTACTACGAGAAGTTCTATTTCACGCCGGGCGATCTGGGCTTCACGCCGATCGCCACCTCGGTGGGCAAACTCGGCGTGCTGGTCTGCTGGGACCAGTGGTACCCGGAGGCCGCACGCCTGATGGCGCTCGCCGGCGCAGACCTGCTTCTCTACCCCACGGCGATCGGCTGGGACCCGCGCGACGAGACCGCCGAGAAAACCCGCCAGCGTGAAGCGTGGGTGACGGTGCAACGCGCACACGCCGTGGCAAACGGGCTGCCTGTGCTCGTGGCGAACCGCATCGGGCACGAGGCCTCTCCGGACGCACAGGCGCCGGGGCTCGACTTCTGGGGCCACAGCTTCGTGGCGGGGCCGCAGGGGGAGTTCCTCTCGGTGGCTTCCGGAGATCACGCCGAGGTGTTGCTCACCGACATCGACCTCGGCCGCAGCGAGGACGTACGCCGCATCTGGCCTTTCCTGCGGGACCGGCGGATCGATGCCTACGGTGATCTGGTGCGGCGGTTCAGGGATTGAGGCGGGAAGATCTGCGGCCTTGACGTCGGCAGGTTGACGATCCACAAGCAGCGCAACCAGAATGCAACCATTGCGCAACCAATATGCTGCTTCGCCATGCCGACCAACATCACCCTCAAGAATGTCCCCGACGAGGTGTATGAACGCCTCAAGGCGTCCGCGGAGCACCACCGTCGCAGCCTGAACAGCGAAGCGATCGTGTGTCTCGAATCCGTGCTGATGCCACAGCGCATGAGCGTGAAGGACCGCATTGCCAGGGCCCGTGCCCTGCGGTCTGAACTCCCGGAGTCGACTTACCGCGCGAAGGACATCGACGCCCTCAAGCGCGAAGGTCGCCGATGATCGTGGTCGACACCAACATCCTCGCGCACCTCTATTTGCCCGGCGACTTCACCGCACTGGCAGAAGAGCTTCTGGAAAACGATCCGGAATGGGCCGCACCGGTGCTCTGGCGAAGCGAGTTCCGGAACATCCTCGCGGGCTACATGCGGCGAAAGTCCCTGCACTACGAAGTCGCCCGGAATCTTTTGCGTGAAGCGGAGAGCCTGATGGCCGGAGCGGAGTATGAGGTCGACTCCCGGCGTGTCCTGGAACTCGTTCGGGACAGCGATTGCTCGGCGTACGACTGCGAGTTTGTCGCGCTGGCCATGTCCCTCGGCGTGACGCTCGTCACCATGGATACGAAGCTCCTGAGAGCCTTCCCGAAGGTCGCGGTGGCGCTGGCTGACCGCTGATCAATCGTCCTCGGAACGCACCTCCACACCGCTCAACTCACCCTCCCACGCATGCGCCGTAATGATGATCGGCCGGCAGCAGACGCTGCAGTCCTCAACGTACTCCTGGGAGTCCACGGACGCATCCACGAGGATCTCGATCTGCTCCCAGCAACAGGGGCACTGGATGAACGCTGACTGGAGTTCGTACATGGATTCCCCTTTACCTTTCGGCCGCCCGCCTCATTCCCGCATCCACCTGACCTCGTCGCGGCCGAAGATGGCGAGATAGAAGACGGTGTAGATCGCAATGGCGATGCCGCCGTGCAGGAACAGGAAAAACGCCGGTGTGTCGCTCGGGTAGTAGGCCATCAGGAAGCCGGACCCGCCAAACATCAGCATGTGGACGAGGAAGAACGGGTAGACCTGGTGCCAGGCGATGTCGTCCCCCGCGACGTAGCTTTTTCCCCCTGACTGCAGGCTCCCGTGGAGTTTCATCGCGTGTCGAGCGGGGGGCGCGTGGTGTCGGGAACGGCTTCACCGGACGGCGCCGGAAGTCCCGCGCCCGGATCCCCCGAGGTCTGCCGCCCCCACAACGACTTCGGCCGCCACACCCCCAGCACCACGTTCAGCATCGCCACGGCAAAGATCATGAGCATCGCGCCCGACTCGTTGTGCATCGTGTGGCCGAGCTCGCTCACGGGGATCTTGCCCGCCAGCGCCTCGGCGGCCTTGGCAGCCTCGCGCATCACAGGTCCGTGGACGCCCACCAGCGTTCCCTCGAACACCGAGATGCCGAAGAGCAGCTTCACCCACGCCCAGAACACATCGTGGTAGGCAGGGTTGAAGGCCATGGCGAGCAGGCCACTCACCACCACCGCAGCCATCGAGGGGAAGAGCACCCATTTGCTGATGGCCGCGATGCCTTCCCGCATCAGGGCATAGCCCGCGAGGTCGGCGGGTTCGGGGCAGATGGACACCAGCACCAGTTGGGCGGCAATGGCGCCGGCAAAGCCGATAGCGCCCAGGGTATGGAGGAACTTGATGAGTTTTCGCAAGAGCGCTCCGTAAAGGGCACTGTGTGGTTGGGGTCCCGGCGATCATAATCAGCCTTCTGTCAGCGGTCACCTGAGGCCAGCACCGGCCCGATGGAACCTGAATCACCTCCGGAGCGTGTCTAGAGCCATGAAGTGGTTCAGTCCAACAGCAGCGCCTGTGCAGGGGTCGGGTTTCGACGCCCTCGTGCGCCCGCATCTGGACCGTCTGTACCGGCTGGCCTACCGCTTCACCAATTCCCGCGAGGACGCCGAAGACCTCGTCCAGAGCCTGCTGATCAAGCTCCTGCCGCAAACCGAACGCCTTGCGCTGCTCGATCTTCCGGGTCCCTGGATGGCCCGGGCGCTCTACAACCTCTACATCGACCAGGCCCGCCAGCGCCGCCGGCAACAGGCCGCCATCGGCAGCCCGCTCACCGAGGACGGGGTGCTGGAGGCCATCGCCGACGAGTTCTCCGACTCCCCCGAGCAGGCCGTGGAGCGCAACCAGCGCGAACAGCGCCTCGCGCAGGCGCTGGCAGCTCTCTCGGACGACCACCGAGCCCTGATCGCCTGGCACGACATGGAGGGCTACACCCTCGATGAACTCGCCCAGCAACTCTCCGTGCCCATCGGCACGCTCAAGTCCCGGCTGCACCGCGGCCGGGCCAACCTTCGCGCCCTGCTGGAGGAGCCCTCCGCCGGCGCCACGCCCCTTTCCGTAGCGAGGTTCGCTGTATGAACTGCACCCGTGCCCGGCTGCTCCTCGAGGAGCAGAGCGATGGATCGCTGGAACATCTGGCCGAGGCGGCGCTCGCCGAGCACCTGCGCGGCTGCGAGGACTGCGCGCTGGAGCGCGACGCCATGCGTGCGCTGCAGGCGCAGCTGGCGGCGCTGCCCGTGGCGCCTGCCCGCGCAGGCTTTGCCGATCGCGTGCTGGCTGCCGCACACGCCGCGCAACCCGCGCTGCAACCGGCCACGCCCCGCAGCCGCGTGCCCGCATGGCTGGGCGGTGCGCTGGCGGCAAGCCTGCTGCTTGCCACGGGCATGTGGTTCGGGCGCCAGAGCCTGCCGGAGGTCATGGCAGTCTCGGATCAGCCCGTGCGGCTCGTCTTCCGCAGCGAGGACGCGCTCGCCGGCGTCACCATCGAACTGAACCTTCCGGAAGGCGTGGAGCTCTCCGGTTACCCCGGGCAGCGGCATCTGGTGTGGCAGTCCGACATCCAGGCGGGCCCCAACCTTCTGGAGCTGCCCGTGCAGGTGCACGGCCGCGGCGGTGTGCTCACCGCCACCCTGAACCACGGCAGCGAGCGGCGCGAATTCTCCGTGCGCGTCGTGCCCGCCGCACCGGAGAACACCGATGTCTGATCGCTCGCGCCTCTCACTGCTGGCGGCCCTGCTCTTCAGCGCCTCGGTCCATGCCGAGAGCGGCCTTCAGGGCCTGGAGATGGACGTCATGGATGCCGGCGAGAACGCGGCCCGGGCCACCTCGCGCATCGCGCTGCCACGGATGGCATTGCCGGTGCCCGCCGAGCAGGACCTGCCCGGCATCGAATCCGAGCGCAACGCCCGTGCGGCCGAACTGCTGCAGGACACCGGCGCATCGGTAGCCCGCGAAGCCTCACCGGCGGTCGACACCGTCGACACCGGCGCAGAGCCCATCAATCCGCCGCGATGAGGGCTGGCGACGGTACACTTGAGTGCCCGCATCCGGGCATCACCACACCGCTACGCTGACGAGACCAGACGCCTGAAACGCATGCTCCTGACTCAGACTGCCCCCCTCGCGGCTGCGCTGCTCGCCCTGCTTTTGGGCGCGTCGGGCGCATTGGCGCAGACGCCCACGCCCATGGAGCAGGGTGTGGCGGCATACCGCAAGGGTGACTTCGCGGCCGCGCTGTCGCACTTCACCCAAGCGGCCGCCGAGGCCCCGGAGGACGCAAGCGTCCGCTTCAATCTGGGCCTCAGCCAGTACCGCCTCGGGCAGTACCAGGCCGCGCGCAAAAACTTCCTCGCCATTCGCGCAGCGCCGGACATGAACGCCATCGCCGAGTACCACCTTGGCTTGGTCGCAGCGCGGCTCGGGCAGAACGAACGCGCAGCGCGGCACCTGCGCGCCGCAGCGGCGGGGGATTCCAAACGGCTGCGGGATCTGGCGCGCGCCGCGCTCGCGCAACTCGGCGAGCGCCCGGAGGCACGCGTGCCCACGGCCTATCTCATGGGCGGTCTGGGCTTCGACGACAACCGCAACCGGGTGGCCAAGTCCGTCGATCTGCAGAGTCAGGATCCGGAATCCGCGTATGTCGATCTGGTGGGACAGGGGCTCTATCCCCTGGCGTGGGAGGGCGAGTACGACGTCCGCGCCACGGCCTTCCACCGCAACTATGAAACCGACGACGAACTGGACCAGAGCTCGCTGCAACTCGGGTTCCGGCGCAGCTGGCGGCCGGGAGCCTGGCGACTGTCGGTATCCGCCGAGACCGAATCCATCCTGCTGCGCGACAGCAACCTGGTGCAGTCCGTGGGGCTGGGATTCGAGGGCGTGCGGCGCGTGGGTAATTCCAGCCTGCGCCTGCGTTACCAGCCCGCGCACGTGAACGCAGACAACAGCTTCGATTACCTGGACGGCAGCCGCCAGCGGGCACTGGCCATGCAGGAGTTCACGCTGGCAGGCCTGCAATGGCGCGTGGGCTACGAGCTGGAACAAAGCGCGCAGGGCGACGGCGTAGAGGCCGATGTGGTCTACGGGCAGGCGCCGCTGCGGCACGGCCCCTTCGTGCGTGCGGGCAAGACGCTGACGCCGAGCATTACATCGGATCTCAGCGCCTCCGTCCGCCGCAGCCGCTACAAGGACGACGATCCGCTCGGCGCAGACCGCCGCCGGGACGACCTCCTGCAACTCGGCGCCTCGCTGCGCTTCCAGGCCGGGCGCAGCTGGGGGCTGCTGCTCGACTACCGCTTCTCGGACAACCGCTCCAACGTCGACGACTACGATCACGACCGTCACACCGTGATGGCCGGCATCGAGTGGCGTTACTGAGATGCCCCAGGGTTTTTTCGCAGCCGATGGAACCTTTGCAAAGCCACCGGCGTGTCTTGATGCAGGGAGAACGGCCACCGGGCCGCAACTCCGGACCTCACACCCCGAATGGAGACAACACACATGCGCAAGCTGAGCCTTTTCATCATTGCCGCCAGCGCCACGCTCGGCGTTTCCGTAGCACAGGCAGAGGACGCCCCCCAGGCCGTTGAGGGTCCGGATGCCGTCACCGTCGAACCCGAGGTCATCGTTGACCCCGTTCCCGAAGACGTCGCCACCGGCGAATTGGTCGATCCGCCCTTCGTGGTCGAGGAGCTGATCCTCCACCCCGTCGACGAGGTTGTGGAGCTGACGGATGAGCAGGTGGTGGAAGACACCGCCGTGGAAGACGGCGCAGTGGACGACACCGCGGTTGATCCCGTCGAGGGCGAAGTGGCAACGGATGAGGGCGGCGATGACGCAGGCGTAGTCGAGGACACCGGCAGCACCGATGAAAATCCGGAAAAAGTCGATGACACGCTGATCTACCAGACCACCGGAGGTGTCGACCCGCGTCCGGAAGGCTGCATGGAGTGCCGCAACCTGACCGGCGTGGCAAACGATACGGCCACCGAGGCGCCCGCCCCGGAAGTGATGGCAGACGTGCTGGACGGCAACGCGACCGGCGTGGATGTCATGGATCCGGCAGAGGCCAAGAAGCGCAAGTAAGACTGCGCGGGCTTTACTCAAACCCGCAGCCGCCCCGGCGGTTGCGGGTTTTTTTATGCCTGCGCCTTGTGCGGCGCCCTTGTCGCAGATCCCTTCCAGCCCCGACACTTCCCGCCCGCGGGCAGCCGCCCGACACAGTCACGGGGAAGCACTCCAGATGCAGCAGTCCGCGCCGGCGGGGCTGAACGCCGCCGATCTCAACTTCAACCCGCCGCAGTTCCCGCAGCACGCGCTGGCCGATGCGCTGCTGCGCCACTACGGCATCAGCGGCAGCCTGCACGCACTGGACGGCGAGCGCGACCAAAACCACCGCGTGGACTGCCCCGACGGTCGGCAGTTCGTGTTCAAGGTGTCGTCTCCGGGCGAGGCCCCGGGCGCTGTGGATTTCCAGATCGGCGCGCTGCAGCACCTCGCAGGGAGCGCTCCCGAACTCGCAGTGCCCAGACTCATCCCCTCGCTTGAGGGCAACACGCGCGAATGGATCGAGGACAACGCGGGCGTACGGCATATGATCCGGCTGCTCAGCTGGCTGCCGGGCGAGCCGCTCAGCTCGGGCTCCGCGCTGGAGCCGTCGATCTTCCGCAGCGCGGCGGATTTCCAGGCGCGCCTCGCGCAGGGCCTGCGCGGCTATTTCCACCCGCACGCGCGCCACTTCGTGGCCTGGGACATCCAGCGCGCCTTGGTG
>JBILEG010000449.1:0-3254 GCA_044352225.1 Pseudomonadales bacterium
CCGGTGTGCAGGCGCGCGTGCAACCCGATGCGCTTGCGCTGGCAGAGGGATTCCTGCAGCGCCTGGAACAGGAGGTACTGCCACGGCTGCCCGCGCTGCGCGCGCAGGTCGTGCACTCCGACGGCCACACGGGCAACCTGTTGCGCCCCACCGCCGCGAGCCAGGTGGTGAACGGCGTCATCGACTTCGGCGACATGGTGCACGCCCCGCTCGTGCAGGACCTGGCGGTGATGATCGCGAGCTTCCTGCGCTACGGCGGCATGTGTTTCGAGAACGTGCTCGCGCAGCTCGAGTCCTACAACCGCGTGATGCCGCTCGACGATGCCGATCTCGAGCTGCTGCACGACATGGTGCTGCTGCGCATCGTGACTGCGCTCTTCATGTACGACTTCCGCGCCGCCACCACGGAGAACCCGCCGGCGTGGATCGCCGAGGAACGGCCCGATATCGTCACAGCCCTGCAGCTCTGGCTCGCCATCGACCGGGCAGACGCGCTGGCGCAGTACCGCATGGCCTGCGGGCGCGCCGCGCCACGCGTGTCCGCGCCGAGCAAGGCACTGCGCGCACGGCGCGAGAAAGTGCTGGGGCCGAGCTACCGGCTCTTCTACGACGAGCCGGTGCAACTCGTGCGCGGCGAGGGCGTGTGGCTGTGGGACGCCGAGGGGCGTCGCTACCTCGATGGCTACAACAACGTTGCCTCCGTGGGTCATTGCCACCCGCACGTGGTGGCCGCACTCGCGAGCCAGGCTGCCACGTTGAACACGCACACGCGCTACCTGCACGAGAACGTGGTGCGCTACGCCGAGCGCCTCACCGCAACGATGCCCGCGGAGTTGAGCGTTTGCCTGCTGGTGTGCACAGGCACCGAGGCGAACGATCTGGCGATCCGCATCGCGCGCACCGTGAGCGGGCACGAGGGCGTGATCGTGTCTGAAGAGTCCTACCACGGGAATTCCAACGTGGTGGGCGCAGCCTCGACCTGCATGTACCCCGCCGCCGACCAGCCCGCGTGGCTCGCCACCGTGGAGGCACCAAACGGATTCCGCGGGAGCTTCCGCTACGGCACGCCGCAATTGGGCGAGCTGTACGCCGCGCAGCTCGATGGCGCCATCGACAAGCTCCGCTCGCGCGGGCACGGCACGGCAACGTTCATGTGCGACACCATCTGGGATTCGAACGGCACCATCCTGCCGCCGCCGGGTTATCTGGAGCGCGCGGCTGCGGCCACGCGCGCGGCGGGCGGGCTGTTCATCGCCGACGAGGTTCAAGCGGGCTTCTACCGCACCGGCGAGCAGCTGTGGTCATTCAATTACGCGGATGTGGTGCCGGATATCGTGACCATCGGCAAGCCGGCGGGCGCGGGCCATCCGCTCGGTGCGGTGATTACCACGCCGGCGATCGCGGCGGCTTTCGCGAAGACCTATTCCTACTTCAACACCTTTGGCGGCAACCCCGTCTCTGCCGCGGTGGGCAATGCCGTGCTCGACGTGCTGGAGCGCGAGAACGTGCAACAGACTGTGATCGCCTCGGGTGCGGTGCTGGAGCCGGGGCTGCACGCGCTGCGCGCGCGTTTCCCCTTCGTTGCGGACGTGCGCGGCAAGGGGCTTTTCTGGGGGCTGGAGATCGTGAAGGACGAGGGCTCGATCGAAGCTGACGTTGCGCGTGCCGACAGGATCATCAACCTGCTGCGCGAGGACGGGTGTCTGCTCGGGCGGACCGGCGCCTTCAACAACGTGGTGAAGATCCGTCCGCCGCTGGTGTTTGCGCCAGAGCATGCGCAGATTCTTCTGGAAAAACTGGGGCGTGCGCTCGCTGCGAGTTGATGTTTCTTCTCGACGAAAGCGTCGCGGGCATGGCCCGCTCCTACACGTTTGGGAACGCCATGCCCGCGACCCATCCCGCAGGGGCGGCCCACGCCCGCGACACATCCCCGTAGGAGCGGGCCATGCCCGCGACCCATCCCGCAGGGGCGGCCCACGCCCGCGACCCATCCCCGGTAGGAGCGGGCCATGCCCGCGACTCAGCGCGTGGCGCCGGCACCCGCCGCGTCCCGGCTGCGCGAGCGCGTGGCGGCCACACCGATCGCATCGCTGGGAGCGGCGTCCGGATCCGCCGAACCCGAGGCCGCATACACGCTGAATCGCGAGACCCGCAGCCGCAGCTCCGCCCCGGGCCGGAAGGACGCAGCATCGTGATGCAAGTGCGGCACTTCCACGGTGAGCAGCCTGGGACTTCCCTTGACGCGCGCCTCGGCACGCACGATCGGCCCGGTCTTCTGCACCGACAACACCTCGACCCGCACCCCCGGCGCGGCCTCGTCGGCGATGCGTAAATCCCCGGGCCGCACGCGCAATTCACGGAGCGCCGCCGACAGAGCGCCGCGCAGGCGACGCGCGAGACCGCCGCCGGCGAGGCGCGCAGGAAGCCGCGCTCGCCGCTGCCCGCGGCCCGCCTGGCGCAGGCCCTCGAGAAAACAATCGAGGCCGGCCCGGGTGGCTCCGTAGAAATGATTGCGCGCCCGGCCTCGATCCCCGCTCACCGAGGAGACGACGACCAGTTCGCCGCCGCGGCGCGGATCGAACAACTCCAGCGCGCGCGCCGCGCAAAAGGCGGCACTGCAGAGATTGGTGTCCACCATGCGCCGGAACTCCGCGGGCGCGTGCAGGCACTCCGCGTTGCTCCGGTAGATGCCGTGGGCCACCACCACCAGCGCCGGCGTGCAGCCCTCCTCGCGCAGGCGCTCGAACAGCGCGGCCGCACAACACCAGCGCGTGACCGCGGCGGGCGAGTTCCCGGGCGATTGCCTCGGCGATCGCCGAGGAAGCGCCCCGCCCAGATGCGCTCGCCAGAGCGCTCAGGCTGATCTACCGCCTGCTTGCCACGCACCTCGAGCCCCGCTGCCGGTCACACCATTTCGGAAACCTCGGTCACGATCGGCCGGAATATGCACACAAGGCGTGACCGTCCTGCGCCATGACCCTGCACCGGAGTCGTGGGCCTGCGTGTCTGCTACGCTCGTGCTGTCGACGGTCGCACGCAGGCACAGCATGGTCATGCCGGGAGTATCGGTCCGCGATCTGCCGGCGGAAGCTTCGGCGCCGGCGCGCGTCGTGTTTTGGGCGTTGCAGCCGGCGCTGCTGCTCGGCGTGCTCGCGGCCTGGCTCGCGGACCCGGCGAACCCGGCGCTCCTCGGCCTCACCTTCCTCGGCGTCCATGTGGTGCTGGGCGCGCTCGAGTACCTCATCCCGGCCCGT
>JBILEG010000267.1:0-5220 GCA_044352225.1 Pseudomonadales bacterium
ACCCTGGGATTGCTCGCGGCAGGCTGTGCTCCACTGCCGTCGACCGACGCGCGTTCGGTCCTGGGTCCCGAGCTTGCGGCACGGGGACTTGAGGTCGACGACTCCACGCTTCTGGAGGAACTGCGTGGAGGCCTCGCAGGGCAGGAGATCACCCCTGAAACAGCAGTGCGCATCGCGCTTCTGAACAATCCCGGTCTGCAGGCGGAGTACGCGGGTCTCGGCTTCGCCGCAGCCGATGTCTACGAAGCCGCCCGTCCGCGCAATCCCTCGCTCTCGGTCTCGGTGCTCTCCTCCGATGAGAGCGGTGCCGCCGATCAGGTGGGCTTCGGCATTTCACAGCACTTCACGGAACTGCTCACCCTCGGTGCCAGGACGCGCATTGCCGAGGGAGAGTACGAGCGCGTCCGACAGCAGATCGGCGCGAGCGTTCTGGAAACCGCAGCGGACGCGGAGGCAGCCGTCCTGCAGGTGGCGAGCGCAGCGCAGCTGGTCGCGGTGCGAGAGGCGATTGCCCGTGCCGCGAGCGCGTCGGCCGGCCTCGCGCAGCGCGTCTTCGATGCGGGCAACATCAGCCGTCTGGAACTGGCGCTGGAAAAAGCTGATGCCGCTGAGAGTTCCCTCGCGCTGATGGAAGCGCGGTCCGTGCTCGGTGTGGCGAGGGCGGAACTGAACGCGGTGATGGGCTTGAGTGCCGCAGACGACACCTGGCGTGCGCCTGCCACCGTGCCCGGTCTTCCGGAGGCCGACGCACCGGTGGAGGATCTGCTGTCGCTGGCCGACGAGAAGCGCCTCGATCTGGCTGCAGCCCGCGCCGAGCTCCGATTGCGCGCCGATGCGCTCGGCCTGACCCGGCGGTTCCGGTTGCTGGGCGAAGTGGATGTGGAGCTTTCCACCGAGCGCGAGACAGACCGCTCGCGCATCACGGGGCCTGCGCTGGGAGTGGAGCTCCCGTTGTTTGATCAGGGTGCGGGAAGGGTGGCGCGGGCACAGGCGCAGCTCGACCAGTCCGACGCTGCCTTGCGCGCACTCGAGGTAGACATCAGTACGAGCATCAGGGCCGGTGCAGCGCTGTTGGCTGCCGCACGCGAGCGCGCGGCGCAGTATCGCGACGTGCTGATTCCGCTGCGTGAAGAGATAGTGGCGCTGATGCAGCGACAGGTGAACTACATGCTCGACGACCCCTCACGGCTTCTGCTTGCCCGGCAGCAGGCGTTCGCGGCCTATCAGGGGTATCTCGAGGCGATGCGCGATTACCACCTGGCGCGCGTCGAGCTCGTCCGTGCGGTGGGCGCCCCCCTCCCGGCCATCTCGGGTGCAGTTGCCACGCCACTCGATGCAAGAGGCCTGATCGCCCCGTCGCCGGGTGCTGGCCACGGAATGGATCACACAGACATGAACCATGGCAGGGCAGAGCACCACGGGATGGATCACGGAGGTATGAACCATGGAGGCATGGATCATGGCGCCCCGGGTCGTGATGCCACCGGCCATGAGGGCATGCATCACGAGCGCGCCAATGAGCCTGCCATGCCGCAACACGAAACACACAGCGGTGAACCGCGATGATCAGCCGGCGCGACATCCTCTCCCGCCTCGGGCTTGGCTCTCTTGCGGGTGCGCTTGCCACATTCTCCCGTCACGGACGCGCGGAGGATCAAAGCGGCGGGCATCACGAGCATCACGCAACCGCAAGTGCGTCTCCCTCCGGCGCTGCAGAAACACCCGTTGCTCCACCCATAGCTGACGCCAGCCGAGGCTGGATCCCGGTGCGCACGCTGAACGGCTGGACGCTGCCCTTTCGCATGAACGACGGGGTCAAGGAATTCCACCTGGTGGCGGAAGAGGTGGAACACGAGTTCGCGCCCGGCAGCCGCGCCAGATGCTGGGGCTACAACGGCAGCACGCCCGGCCCCACCATCGAGGCGGTCGAGGGTGACCGTGTGCGCATCTTCGTGACCAATTGCCTGCCTGAGCACACGACCGTCCACTGGCACGGGCTGTACCTGCCGAGCGGCATGGACGGGGTCGGCGGGCTCAGCCAGCCGCACATCCAGCCCGGCGAAACCTACTGCTACGAGTTCACGCTGCGCCAGCACGGCACCCACATGTACCACCCGCATGCCGACGAGATGGTGCAATTGGCTGTGGGCATGATGGGGCTCTTCATCATCCACCCGCGCGAGGGCGAGCCGCGCCGCATCGACCGCGACTATGCCTTCCTGCTGCACAACTGGGCACTGCACCCGGGCACCTGGCGGCCGGATCCCTCGATCATGACCGAGTTCGACCTCTGGACCTTCAACTCCAAGGTCTTCCCCGCCATCGAACCGCTCGTCGCGGCCACCGGCGAGCGCGTGCGCATCCGCATCGGCAATCTTTCGATGCACGAGCATCCCATCCATCTCCATGGCGTGCAGTTCGATGTTACCGGTGGCGACGGCGGGCGACTGCCCGAGTCGCGCTGGCGTCGGGAGGTCACCGAGCTGATCGGTGTGGGCCAGATGCGGGATATCGAGTTTGACGCGGTGGCAGGCGACTGGGCGCTGCACTGCCACAAATCGCACCACACCATGAACGCCATGGGCCACGGCGTGACGAACATGCTGGGCGTGGACCAGCGCGGGGTGGAGCAGGAGATCCGCGCGATGCTGCCCGGTTACATGGCCATGGGCGAGAAGGGCATGGCGGATCACCAGGACCATACGGCCTCGGGCCACATGCCGGGCCCGGAGAACACCCTGCCGATGATGATGGGCAAGGGGCCTTTCGGGAATCTCGAGATGGGCGGGATGTTCACGCTGCTCAAGGTGCGCGATGGCCTGGCGCCGGGGGATTTCCGTGATCCCGGCCCCTATGCACATCCGGAAGGCAGCGTCGCGCGGCGTGTGAGCCGTGATCCCGGGTTCGGGGCGCCGGTGCGTCGCCCGGGCTGAATGCGTTGTCGAGGCTGAAAACGCCTTGTGGTTGCGCGCCATGCGCGCGACGACAGCGTTGGCCAGGGCAGAGTCGAGGAACGCTCCCGAGGCTTTCATCCCTTTGAACTATTTCTGGGCTCTCGGGGGCTGTGGCATAGTTCTATGGCTGGGCTGACACGGCCAGGACGGCCTTGGTCGATACCGTTGTATTTCTGATCGGCAAGGTGAACCCCATGGCGTTTTCCATGTTCCGCGCGCTCCCCGGAAGACCTCTCGCAGCGCTTGCGTTTGCCTGTCTTGCGCTCCCGTTTGCCGGGATGGCCGCAGCAGCACCGGTGCAGCAGAAACCCGCAGCGACGCTGCCTGCAGATGCCGCCTCGCCGTTGCGCATGCGGCTCCTGTCGCAGGAGCAGTTCAGCAACTCGCTCGCCTATGTTTTCGGGCCGGACATCACCGTCAGCACGCATTTCGCGCCCTTCCGGCGCACTGATGGCCTGCTGGCCAACGGCGCTTCCGCTGCCGGCGTCACCATCGGCCAGATGCAGGAGTTCCAGCGTACCGCCGGCGGTGTTGCTGCTGCGGTGGTCAGTCCCGCGAACCGTGGCTTCCTGGTGCCCTGCACGCCTCGTCGGGACGATGCAGCCGATCCTCGCTGTGCGAAGCGGTTCCTCGTGCCGGTGGCGCGCCTGCTCCACCGGCGCGCGCCCACCCCGGAGCAGGAGGCCGCCATGGTGGCCACGGCGGGAGAGGCGGCAGATCGGCTCGGAGACTTCCATGCCGGCCTGGGAGTGGCGCTCGAAGGCCTGCTGCTCTCGCCCGCGATGCTGTTCATCATGGAGCGCAGCGAGCCCGACCCCCGGCGCCCCGGCCTGCGTCGGCTGGACTCGTACTCCCTCGCCAGCCGCCTGAGTTTCTTCCTGTGGAACGCCGCCCCCGACGACGCGCTCCTGAAAGCCGCCGAACGCGGGGAACTGCACGAACCCGACGGGCTGTCGCGCACCCTCGACCGCATGCTCGCCAGCCCGCGCGTCGAGACCGGCGTGCGTGCCTTCTTCGATGACCTGATGCGCTTCGACGACCTTGCGGTTGTGGCGAAGGACCCGAACATCTATCCCGCCTTCAGCGGCGAGACCGTCGAGGATGCACGCGAACAGACCCTGCGCACGGTGGTGGATCACCTGCTGGTACGCCAGCGCGACTACCGTGATCTCTTCACCACGCGTGACACCTTCCTCTCGCCCTCGCTTGCCGTGCTCTACGGCGTGCCTGCACCGCCCGGCTGGACGCCTTACACCAGCCCCGCCGACAGCCAGCGTGTGGGTCTTCTCACGCAGGTGAGCTTCCTCGCGGCGCACGCCCACCCTGGGCGCAGTTCCGTGACGCTGCGTGGCAAGGCGCTGCGCGAAAAGTTGCTTTGCCAGCAGGTGCCGCGCCCGCCGCCCAACGTTGATTTCTCCATCGTCGAGAACCCTGACTCCACGCTGCGTACGGCGCGGGAGCGTCTCGCCGCCCACCGCAGCAACCCGATCTGCGCAGGCTGCCACAAGATCACTGATCCGATAGGGCTCGCGCTCGAGCATTTCGATGGCGCTGGCCAGTACCGCGAAACCGAGGCAGGCGCGACCATCGATACCACCGGCGCGCTGGATGGCAAGCCCTTCGAGGATGTCCCTGGCCTCGCGAGCGTGCTGCGAGACAACCCTCTCCTCCCCGCTTGCCTCGTGAAGCGCGTGTACAGCTACGGCACGGGCGGGCCTGCAGCGCCCGCCGACAAGCCGGTGCTCGCGTGGCTCGGCGAGCGCTTTGCGGAGGGTGGCTACCGGCTTCCCGATTTGCTTCGCACCATCGCCACCAGCCAGCCCTTCCTGGTGGTCAACGACGTCGCGGTGGCAGCGGCAGCGCCCGCCGCCACGCCCGCGGTCGCAACATCCGCAGTGGCCGGCGCGGCCGCAGGAGCAAGACGATGATCACCCGTTCCTCGACCTTCGAACGCCTGAGCCGTCGTCGCGTGCTGCGCGGCATGCTGAAAGGCGGTGCCGTCACGGTGGGTTTGCCACTGCTGAACTGCTTCCTGAACAGTAATGCCTCGGCGATGGCGAGTGGCGCGCCGATGCCACTGCGATTCGGGACCTGGTTCTGGGGCCTCGGCATGAACGCAAAGGTGTTCGTGCCCAGCGCCACGGGCCCCGGTTTCGTTCTGCCAGAAGAGCTCGTTGCCATCGAGCGCGTCAGGCAGCACATGAACGTTTACACCAACTTCAACGCCTACCGTGATTCCGCGCCGAACCTCTGCCACTACACCGGC
>JBILEG010000268.1:0-5218 GCA_044352225.1 Pseudomonadales bacterium
ATCTCCTGCGGCTGGCGCAGAAAATCCTCGCGCGGGACGGCGCCGAAGCGCTGGAATACTTCGACGCCGCCACCGGCTACGAGGAACTCGTCTTCGGCTACAAGGGCCTGCGCGAGCAACTCGCGGCCCGCTACCTCGCCAAAGACGGCCGCAGCATCGACCCGCGCGGCATCATCCTCACCTCGGGTTCGGTGCAGGCCATCGCGCTCGCCATCAGCGGTTATCTCGACCGCGGAGATGTGGCGATCGTCGAGGCCGCCTCGTTCCCGTATGCGCTGCGTTTCATGGAAATGGCAGGCGCCGAGATCCGCACGGTGCCGGTGGACGCCGACGGCATGGACACGCAGGCACTGGAGCAGCTGCTGGGCACGCTGGCCGCAGAAGGCCGCCGCGTGAAAATGGTCTACACCATCGCCACCTTCCAGCTCCCCACCGGAGTGGAGCTCTCGGTGCCGCGTCGCCGGCATCTGCTGGAACTCGCGGAACGTTTCGATTTCATGGTGCTGGAAGACAACGTCTACGGGGAGCTGCGCTTTGCCGGCGAGCCCCTGCCCTCCCTGCTCGGCATGGACACGAGCGGGCGCGTGATGCAGTGCAACGCCTTCAGCAAGACGGTGGCGCCGGGGCTGCGTCTGGGCTGGATGGCGGGCAGCCCCGAAGGCGTCGGCGCGCTCGCGGGCGTGCGGCAGGATCTGGGCGTGAGCCAGTGGCTTTCGCGGCTGATGGCCGAATTCATGGCCGAAGGTCTGTTCGAGTCGCATGTCGCTGCGGCGTCCGCGGTCTACGGCGCCAAGTGCCGGGCGGCCGTTGCTGCGGTGCGCGCGCATTGCGGCGATTACGTGCGTTTCCGGGAGCCACGGGGCTCGTTCTACCTCTGGCTCGAGATCGACGAGCGCGTCGACTGGGCACGCGCTGCCGAGCTCTCGGGCAAGCAGGGGATTTTCTTCAGGCCCGGAGAGCGCTTCATGGGCGAGGGCGACGGGCGCCAGTATGTGCGCCTCGCCTACAGCCACGTGACGGAGCCGGTCATCACCGCGGGCATCGAACGCCTGGGCGCGATCCTCCGCGCGTGTGCAAGGAGCTGAACGCATGAGCGCCACTCCACGCACCCTCGCAAGCGGCTTCGCGTTTCCGGAGTGCCCGCGCTGGCACGCCGGATCCCTGTGGTTTTCGGACCAGCACGAGGGTTTCGTGCGGCGCCTCGCGCCCTCTGGAGACGTCCTCGAGGCCTTCGAGGTTCCCGGCTGCCCCTCGGGCATCGGCTGGTTGCCCGACGGCGACATGCTCGTGGTGTCGATGCACGAGCGCAGGCTCTACCGGCGGAGCAACGGCACACTCGCGCCTTGGGCAGAACTCGGCGCACTGCACCCGGGCCACAGCAACGACATGGTGGTGGACGCGCAGGGCCGCGCCTATGTCGGCAACATCGGTTTCGATTTCGACAGGGGCGAGACGCCGTGCACCACCGCGGTCGCACTGGTGCAGGTGGACGGGCGGGTGGAGCAAGCCTGCGATGGCCTCGTCTGCCCCAACGGCAGTGTCATCAGCCCCGACGGGCGCACGCTGATCATCGCCGAGTCGCTCGCCTCCCGGCTGCACGCCTGGACCATCGGCGAGAACGGGCGGCTGCAGGAGCATCGTGTATTCGCGCAGCTCGCCCGCGACATCCTCCCGGACGGTATCTGCCTGGATGCCGAGGGCTGCGTCTGGGTCTCGACCGTGGGCAACTCGGTGCTGCGCGTACGCGAAGGCGGAGAGATCCTCGAGCACATCAACGTGACGGGCGGCAGCACCTACGCCTGCATGCTGGGCGGCGAGGAGCGCCGCGATCTCTACATCTGCGTGGCACCACACCACGACCGCAACGTCACGCGGCGCGAGCGCGGCGGTCGCATCGACGTGGTGCGCGTCAGCGTGCCCGGCGCGGGCCTTCCCTGAGGAACAGTCATGAGCATCGAACGCGTCGACCCCGAAGGGATGCGCTTCACCGGGATGTCGCAGGCCACGGTGGCCGACGGCTGGATCCATGTCTCGGGCCAGGTCGCGCTCGAGGGCGGCGCACTGGTGGGGCCGGATGACCCGACCGCTCAGGCCGAGCAGTGCTTCGCCAACATGATCGCCGTACTCGCGAGCGCGGGCGCCGGGCCGGAGCACGTGGTGAAGCTCGTGTGCTATCTCACGGAGCGCTCGGCTTACGGCGGCTTTGCCGCGGTGCGCAACCGCATCTTTGCCGCGCACCCGCCGGCGAGTTCCGTCGTGATCGTGAAGGAATTGCTGGTGCCGGGGCTGCTGATGGAGGTCGAGGCGATCGCCTGGAATCCGCGTCGCTGAGCACGCTCCGCGCAATTGCACGCGCGCCGCACGCGGTGCGATAGTCGCGGCCACCCGCCACCGCCCGGAGACACCCATGGACAACCCCCGCAAGGTCAGCAGCGCCGCCGAGGCGCGCGCCATCGTCGAGGCGCGAGGCCTGAGCCATGTGAAGGTGGGTGCCTTCGACATCGACGGCGTGCTGCGGGGCAAGTACATGTCCGCGGCCAAGTTCCTCTCCTCGCTCGAGGGCGGCTTCGGCTTCTGCGATGTGGTGCTGGGCTGGGACAGCAAAGACCAGCTCTACGACAACGTGCAACTCACGGGCTGGCACACCGGCTATCCGGACACCGAGGCGCGCATCGTGCCCGAGTCCTGCCGCGCGCTGCCGTGGGAAGACCCGGTGCTGTTCTTTCTGGCGGAATTTGCGGGTCCCGCGGCGGCCGTGTGCCCGCGCACGCTGCTGCGACGGGTGCTCGATCGCGCGAGCGGCATGGGCTATCAGGTCTTCGCCGGCTTCGAATACGAGTTCTTCGTGTTCGAGGAAACGCCACAATCCGTGCGCGAGAAGCACTTCCGGAATCTCAAGCCCATCACGCCGGACATGTTCGGCTACTCGGTGATCCGCAACAGCGTGTGGAGCGATCTCTATCGCGATCTGCTGGCGAACTGCGAGGCCATGGATATCCCGATCGAGGGACTGCACGAAGAGACAGGTCCTGGCGTTCTCGAGGCCGCCATCACGGTCGACACCGCACTTGCCGCCGCCGACAAGGCAGCGCTCTTCAAGACCTTCGCCAAGGTGATCGCGCAGCGTCGCGGGTTGATGGCCACTTTCATGGCCAAGTGGTCGCAGGACTACCCGGGACAGAGCGGTCACATCCACATGTCGCTGCGCGATGGCGCGGGCAAGCCGGTGTTCCATGACGCCGCCAAGCCGCACGGCATGAGCGATGCGATGCGCTGGTTCGTGGGCGGGCAACAGAAGCTGATGCCCGAACTGCTCGCGATGATCTCGCCCACGGTGAACTCCTATACGCGGCTCATTCCCGGTTTCTGGGCGCCCACGGATTCCACCTGGTCGGTGGACAACCGCACCTGCGCGCTGCGCGTGATCAGCGGGAGCCCGAAGTCGCAGCGCGTGGAATACCGCGTGGCCGCGGCCGATGCCAATCCCTATCTCTCGCTCGCCGCTGCCGTGGCCTCCGGGCTCTGGGGCATCGAGAACCGCGTCGAGCCCACCGCGCCCGTGAAGGGCAACAGCTACGCGGCCAAGCATCCGAAACGCCTCGCGCTGCCGCGCACCCTGTGGGATTCGGCGCAGCGCCTGAAGGCGAGCGATATGGCCAGAGACTGGTTCGGTGCGGCGTTCGTCGAGCACTTCGCCGCCTCCCGCGAGTGGGAGGAACGCGAGTACCGCCGCCACATCAGTGATTGGGAACTCGCCCGCTACTTCGAGATCATCTGAATGCAGATCCAGCGCACCATCAGCCCGGTCGACGGCTCCGTCCTGTGCGAGCGCCCGCTCGCGAGCGCCGCGGAACTCCATGCGGCCCTCGACCGCGCCGTCGCCGCGCAGCGTCTCTGGCGGAACATCCCACTCGCCGATCGCGCCGCGATCTGCACGCGTTTCTGCGCGGCCTTCGAGTCACACACTGCGGTGATCGCGGGTGAACTGAGCTGGCAGATGGGACGCCCCGTCCGTTACGCGCCGAACGAGGTACGCGGCACACTCGAGCGCGCGCGCCACATGATCGCCATCGCGCCAGAGGCGCTGGCCGACATGGACCCCGGCCCCAAGGAAGGTTTCGGGCGTTTCATACGCCGTGAGCCGCTCGGTGTAGTGCTCACGGTGGCGGCCTGGAACTATCCCTACCTGATCGCCGTGAACAGCGTGATCCCGGCGATCATGGCAGGCAACGCGGTGGTGCTGAAGCACTCGGCACAGACGCCGCTCTGCGCCGAGCGTTTCCTCGAATGCTTCCGCGCCGCGGGGCTTCCGGAGGGCGTGTTCCAGGTGCTGCAGCTCTCGCACGAGCTCACGAGCCGCGCCATCGCCGATCCGCGTGTGGGCTTCGTGGCCTTCACGGGCTCGGTGGCGGGCGGACACGCGGTGCAGCGCGCCGCGGCCGAACGTTTCGTGGGCACGGGGCTGGAACTCGGCGGCTGTGATCCCGCTTATGTGCGTCATGACGCGGATCTGCCGCACGCCATCGAGAACCTCATCGACGGGGCCTTCTTCAACAGCGGGCAATCCTGCTGCGGCATCCAGCGGATCTACGTGCACAAGAGTCTGTACGAGGACTTCGTAGCGGGAGCCATCGCGCTCACGCGCGGCTACGTGCTGGGCAATCCGCTCGTGGAAGAGACCACGCTGGGCCCCGTGGTGCGCACGCAGGCAGCAGAGCAGATCCGCGCACAGATCGCAGCGTCCATCGCCGCCGGCGCGCGCGCCGCCATCGACGAGCGCGAGTTCCCCGCAAGCCGGCCCGGCACGCCCTACCTCGCGCCGCAGATACTGCTGGACGTCGATCACTCGATGCCGCTGATGCAGGACGAGGTCTTCGGCCCGGTGGTGGGCATCATGCCGGTCGGCGGAGATGAAGAGGCCATCGCCCTGATGAACGACAGCAGTTTCGGGCTCACCGCCGCGGTGTGGACTGCAGATGCGGAGGCCGCCATCGCCATCGGCGATCGCGTCGAGACGGGAACGTGGTTCATGAACCGCTGCGACTACCTCGACCCGGCGCTTGCCTGGGTGGGCGTCAAGGACTCGGGGCGCGGCTGCACGCTCTCACGCGTGGGTTACGAGCACCTCACGCGGCCCAAGTCTTTTCATCTGCGCTTGCGGACCTGAGCGCTCAAAGCCCCTTCATCCATGCACGGGCAGCGTCGAGGTTGTCGAAGA
>JBILEG010000269.1:0-5210 GCA_044352225.1 Pseudomonadales bacterium
GTCCACGCCCCGCGCCGCGAGCATGCGTGCGAGCGAGGCCGCGAACTGGGCGGGCACGCTTTCGTTGGGCGGTCGGGAGCTTTGCCTGGCGCTGCGCACGTGTTGGCTGCCGTGGAATGTGGGGGGATTATCCCCGATACCCGGCCCGCCGGGCAGCACCCTGCACGGCTCGCTTATACTCGGACGACCATCGGCGAGGGGCGGCCCCATGTCTGAACCCCGTTACGACATCCTTTTCGCCGGCGAGATCCTTGCCGGCAACCACCGCGACACCGTCGCTGACAATCTGGCCCGCCTCTTCAAGGCCACCCCGGAAACGGTCGACAGACTGATGGACGGCGGGATGCACGTGCTGAAACGCGGCACCGACCGCGAGACCGCCCTGAAGTACGAAAGCGCGATGCAGCGTGCCGGTGCCCGCGCCATCCTGCGGGAGGTCGCGGCGGAGAGTGCGCCCACGCCCCCGCCGCCTCAAACACCCGCTCCGGCACCCGTGCCAGCGGATCCTGCGCCCGCACGCACTGCAGGCCCGGACGCAACAGGACTCAGCCTCGCCCCTCCGGGCTCCGAGGTACTGGCCCCACACGAGCGGCGCTCCGTGGATGCCGTCGTGGTGGACACCTCGGGGATCGCACTGGCATCGGTGTTCGCAGCCCCCTCCGGCACAGACCGCCCGCCACCGCCGGCCGCTCCCGATACCTCGCATATCAGCATCGCGGCACCCGGCGCGGACTTGCTGGAAGGGCATCACGCTCCGGCACCTCCGCCACCGCCGGATACCGCTGCGCTCTCTCTGGCTGCGCCCGGCGCTTTGCTCGAGGAATTGAAGCCGGAACGCAAAGCGCTGAACCCCGACACCAGCGGACTCTCCTTGCTGCCCGCGAGGGGCTGAGACCGCAACGGTCAAGCGCTGCGCGGCAACCGCACGCTCACACGCAGCCCGGGAGCGTTATCAGACAAGGCGACAGTTCCGCCGTGCAGGGCAATCACCGCCTGCACGAGGCTGAGACCCAGCCCGTTGCCAGGATGTCCGCTACGGCTCTCCTCGACGCGATAAAAGCGCTGGAAGACCTTGTCGCGCTCTACCAGGGGAATCCCGGGGCCTTGATCGGCAACCACCACCTCCACTCCGCCCTCATGCTGCGCGAGTTCCACGGTCACGGTGGTGCCGGCGGGCGAGTACTTGATGGCGTTGTCGAGCAGGTTGGCGAAGGCCTGGAACAGCAGATCGCGATCGCAGACCGACGCACAGGGCGAGGCGAGACGTGTGTCCACGTGCAGCCCCCGGTCTGCCGCCAGCGGCTCGTAGAATTCACAGACATCCGCGAGGATGGTGGCGAGGTCGGTCGCCGCAAATGCCGCGCGGCGATTGCCGGATTCGATCTGCGCGATCCGCAGCAGCGCACTGAACGTGGCAAGGAGTGCATCGGCCTCCTCGATCAGCCCCGCGACCATGCCGCGCTGCTCGCCGAGTTCGTCCAGCTCCAGGCTAGCCAGCCCGTTGCGAAGCCGTGTCAGCGGCGTGCGCAGATCGTGGGCGATGTTGTCGGAGAGCTGTTTCACGCCCTCCATCAATTGCTCGATGCGGTCGAGCATATGGTTGAAGTTCACGATCAGGCGGGCGAAGTCGTCGTCGTTCACGTTCACCACGGGGATGCGCTGCGCCAGATCGCCGGAGAGGATGCCGGCGATGGAACGGTTCACGCCCACGATGCGCCGCTCCATCAGCAGCGCGAGCAGGGCGGCACCGATACTGCCGAGTACGATGGTCGCCAGCATCGCCTGCGCAACCACGGTCAACGTCAGGCGCAGGTACTCCGTGATGTCCTGGTAATGACGCGCCACCAGCAGGCGCTCGCCACGGGGAAACACGGTGGTCGCTCCCACGAATTCATGACGCTCACCCGACTCGGTCCACTGGCGGATGGCGGCTCCGGGGCCGACCCAGTCCTCGACCGGCCCGAGGCGCTCGGGCCAGCGCGCGAGGTTGCCCGCGAGTTTCTGGCCCTGACCATCAACAAGCAGATAAAAGAGCCGCGGCAATGTCGGCGCCTGAATGCGCTCCCCTATCGACGCGGACACACCATCGATACCGCTTTCGGTGTTGCGCAAGGCGAGCGCGGCGCTCTCGCGGGCAATCAGATTGTTCAGCTCGCGGAAAAATCCGAGCGTGTAGGAACCGTACACGAGCGCCAGCACCACGAACACGGACAGGCTGACGCCCACCATGTAGTTCAGGGTGTAGCGGAACAGGCTGGTGCGGAAGCCGCGCAGGAGTCTCATGCGGCAGCGGCCTTCACCCCGCCACGGGCTCGGGCTCCTCGAGCATGTAACCGGCGCCGCGCACGGTCTTCAGCAGCGGGCGCTCGAACTCCTTGTCGAGTTTCTGGCGCAGCCGGCTGATGTGCACATCGATCACGTTGGTTTGGGGATCGAAGTGGTAGTCCCAGACGTTCTCGAGGAGCATGGTCCGCGTGACCACCTGCCCTGCGTGCTTCATCAGGTACTCGAGCAGACGGAACTCGCGGGGCTGCAGGTTCAGCGACTTGCCCGAGCGCGTGACCTTGTGCGAGAGCAGGTCCATCTCCAGATCGGCCACGCGCAACCGCGTGACCGGCCCCGCGGATTCCTTGCGCCGCAGGAGCGCCTCGATGCGGGCGAGCAACTCGGCGAAGGCGAAAGGTTTGACCAGATAGTCGTCGCCGCCCGCGCGCAGCCCCTTCACACGGTCATCGACCTCGCCGAGCGCGCTCAGGATGAGGGCCGGCGTGTGGTTCTCGGCGCCGCGCAGCGTGCGCACGATGGTGAGCCCGTCGACGCCGGGCAGCATGCGGTCGACGACCATGGCGTCGTAAGACTCCGCACTGGCCTTGTAGAGACCGTCCTTGCCGTCCGCCGCCTGGTCCACCGCGAAGCCGCTCTCGCGCAGCCCCTTGCTGATGTAGTCGAGCACACTGGCGTCGTCCTCGATCACGAGAATCCGCATGCCGTCTGACCCCTGCGAGCGCCGCATTGCTGAGATGAATTGCACCGGACCGTCCCCCGACTGACTGGCGCAGTGTGGGGTGTCGAGGTTTGCCGCGGCTTTGCTCCGCGCTTACCTTTTGGTAACTTGCGGGCTCCTGCCGCGTCGCGGCCCATGAGGCCCGCGCCCACCGATGCCCCCCAACGATAACCGCAGCAACACCTCCGCACCAGAGAGCCCCGGACCGGCACGTTCCGGCCTTGCGCGGCGTATCGGCGCGATGTTCTACGACAGCCTGCTCGTCTTCGCCGTGACCTGGACCGTGACCGCTGCCGTGATCGGCCTGCGGGTGTGGACCTCAGGGGCGGACCAGGTCCAGGCGCAGGCCGGGCGCGCAGCCTCGGGGCCTCTGCTGCAACTGGCGTTGTTCCTCGCGGTAGCGCTGTTCTTCGTATGGTTCTGGACGCGCTCGGGCCAGACGCTCGGCATGCAGAGCTGGCGCCTGCGGCTGGAGACCGAGGACGGTCAACTCATTCACTGGAAGACCGGCGTGGCGCGGCTCTGCCTCGCGTTGCTGTCCTTCCTGTGTCTGGGTTTCGGCTACTGGTGGATACTGGTCGACCGCGAGCGCCGCGCCTGGCACGACCGTCTGACCGGCACGCGCGTGATCGTGATGCCCAAGCGCTGATCACGCCGGCCTATAATCGCCCTCTTCGCCGCCACGCCCTCGTCCGGAGACAGCATGCAACTCTCACTGAAAACCGTGAAGGATCCTGCAGCACTGCGCACCAGCTGTCTGGTGTTGCCCGTGAGCGAGGGCGCAGCCTTGCAGGGTGCGGCGGCGCTGGTGGACCGCGCTTGCGGCTCGCGGCTGTCCAAACTGATCGCAGCCGAGCACTTCAGCGGTGCGGCCGGGCGCAGCATGGTGGCCCACGCGCTGCCTGGGCTCGCGGCTGCACGCGTGGTGCTGATGGGCGTTGGCAAACCGGGGAACCTGGACGCCGGCGGCGCACGCAAGGCGCTGTCGTCGGCGCTCGGAGCAATCCGCTCCACGGGCGCCACCGACGCAGTGGTGCTGACGGAGGGCATGGCCGTGAAAGACCGCGACGGTGCCTGGCTGCTCCGCCAACTCGGCATGCTCGCGGAAACCGGCGGATACCGTTACACACGCACCCTGTCGAAACCCGAACCTGCACCGCGCCTCGCGCGACTGGCTGTGGGCCTGGACGCAAAACCCCCGCGCGCGCTGTCGGTGGCGCTCTCCGAGGGCGGTGCCATCGGCCGCGGCATGAACCTCGCCCGTGAACTGGGCAACACGCCCGCGAACATCTGCACGCCCACGCACCTCGCGGAGCAGGCACGCGCACTCGCACGGCGTCACACGCGGCTGCGCTGCCGCGTGCTGGACGAAAAACAGATGCTCGCGCTCGGCATGCATTCCTTGCTCAGCGTGACTGCGGGCACGCGTGAACCTGCACGCCTGATCGTGCTCGAGTACCGCGGCGGTGCAAAGGACGAGCGACCCTACGCACTGGTCGGCAAAGGCATCACCTTCGACTCGGGTGGCATCAGCCTGAAGCCGGGCGCGGGTATGGACGAGATGAAGTTCGACATGTGCGGCGCGGCATCCGTGCTCGGCACCATGCAGGCACTGGCCGAAACAGCACCGGCGATGAACGTGGTCGCCGTCGTGGCCGCCTGCGAGAACATGCCGAGTGGCAGCGCCACCCGCCCGGGCGACGTGGTGAAGAGCATGGCCGGCATCACCATCGAGATCCTGAATACCGACGCCGAAGGGCGACTCATCCTCTGCGATGCACTGACCTATGTGAAACGCTTCAAGCCGCGCAGCATCGTCGACATCGCCACGCTGACGGGCGCCTGCGTGGTCGCGCTCGGCAAGCACGCGACGGGGCTCTTCAGCAACGACGAGGCGTTGGCGGCGGAACTCCTCGCCGCGGGCAACGAGGCTCACGACCGCGCCTGGCAGATGCCCGTCTGGGACGACTACCAGGAACAGTTGAAGAGCAACTTCGCGGACGTGGCCAACATCGGTGGCCCCAACGCGGGCAGCGTCACGGCGGCCTGCTTCCTCTCGCGTTTCGCCACCGGCGAGAAGTGGGCGCACCTCGACATTGCCGGCACCGCCTGGGAACAGGGCGCAGCCAAAGGCGCCACGGGACGCCCGGTGGGCCTGCTGCTGCGCTACCTGCTCTCCAAGGCCTGAGCAACGTCCTCCCCGATG
>JBILEG010000270.1:0-5185 GCA_044352225.1 Pseudomonadales bacterium
CGAAGACCGCCTGCTCTTCGACTTCCAGCTGAGCATCGCGAAGCTCTTCGGCTACGAGGACGACGACAAGGGGCTCGCCGTAGAGCACTTCATGAAGGATTACTTCCGCTGGGTGCTGAAGCTCGGTGTGCTGAACGAGATGCTGGTGCAACTCTTCGACGAAGCGATCCTGCGCGCGTGCGAGCCGGTGAAACTCTACGAGATCAACCAGCGCTTCCGCGTGCGCAACGGCTACATCGAAGCCGCTCATGACCGCGTGTTCCGCGAGTCGCCATGGGCGCTCATCGAGATCTTCACCCTGATCGCGCAGCACGACTTCGTGAATGGCGTGCGTGCCGCCACCATCCGCCTGATCCACCAGCATTGCCGCCAGATCGACGCGGAGTACCGCGAGGATCCCCGCGCGAACAGGCTGTTCCTGCAATTGCTGGGCGCCCCCTTCCGTGTGGCGACCCAACTCGACCGCATGAAACGCTACGGCGTCCTGGGGCGCTTCATTCCCGAATTCGGGAGGATCGTCGGCCAGACGCAGCACGATCTCTTCCATGTCTACTCGGTGGACTCACACACCCTGCGGGTGGTGCGGAACATGCGCAGGCTGCTGCTGCCGGAAGCCAATGAGCGCTTCCCCAGCGTGGCCTTCGCGGCACGGCGACTTCCGCGCCCGGAGCTGCTCTACATCGCGGGGCTGTTCCACGATATCGCCAAGGGCCGCGGTGGCGATCACTCCGAACTGGGCTCTGCCGATGCGCACGCCTTCTGCCTGCGGCTCGAACTCAGCCCGCGCGAGGCGAACCTCGTCGCCTGGCTGGTCAGCAACCATCTGGTGATGTCGACCACGGCGCAGCGCCGCGACATCGGGGATCCGGATGTGATCATGGAATTCGCGCGTCTGGTCTCGGACCAGCCGAGGCTCGACCACCTCTACGCGCTCACGGTGGCCGACATCAACGCCACCAACCCCACGCTCTGGAACAGCTGGCGCGCAAGCCTGCTCCACGCGCTCTACGTCGAAACCAAGCGCGCGCTGCGGCGCGGGCTGGAAAACCCGGTGGATGCAGGCGAGCGCATCGCAGAGACGCGCTCTGCCGCACTCGCCCTGCTGCTGGCGAAGGGCGTGGACGCCACGTGCGTGGCAGCGCTCTGGAGCCAGCTCGGCGATGACTACCTGCTGCGCGAATCGGCCTCCGACGTGGCTTGGCATACCGAGGCCATCCTCGCCGCGCCGGACGATGAGCCGCTCGTCCTGCTGAAGGAAGTGGGCTCGCGTTTCGATCCGGTGACGCAGATCTTCATTTACGCCCCGGATCGCGACAACGTCTTCGCCGTGATTGCAGCTACGATGGAGCAACTCGGACTGAACGTGCACGGCGCGCGGGTACATTCCTCCGCCGACGGCCACGCGCTCGACAGCTTCTTCGTGCTGGAACAGGACGGCACGCCAGTGCACCGCAGCCCGCAACGCAGCCGCGAGGTACAGCGTACGCTGGCGGCCAACCTGCGGCGTGAGAACCTGGTCGAGGTGGTGCAGCGGCACACGCCACGAGCCCTCAAACACTTCAGCGTACCCACCCAGACACGCCTGGGCGCAGACCCGGCGCGCGGCTGCTCGATGCTGGAAGTGATGACGCCTGACCGATCGGGGCTTCTGGCGCGCATCGGGCGCGTCTTCCTCGCGAACGGCATCCGCGTCAGCAACGCGCGCATCACCACGCTCGGCGAGCGCGTCGAGGACGTGTTCTTCATCACCGGCGCAGATGGCGGCCCCATCACCGACCCGGACGCGGCAGAAAAGCTTCAGCGAGACATACGCAGCGCCCTGGACGGCGGGGAAACGCGGCAGGAGTCGCGTTCGCGCTCGGCACGATGAATCCCGAGCTGAGAAAGCTGCAGCCCTACCCCTTCGAGCGGCTCGCTGCGCTGTTCAACGGCGTCACGCCACCCGAGAGCGTGCGCACCATCGCGCTGCACATCGGCGAGCCGGCCCATCCTGCGCCGCAAACGGTGGTGGACACGCTCTGGGCACACCGCGACGGCTTCTCGAAGTATCCGAAAACCGCGGGCGAGCCCTGGCTCCGGGATGCGATGGCCGCGTGGCTGCGGCGCCGCTACGGGCTCTCGGCGCATGAACTGGAGGCATCCACCGGCGTACTGCCGGTCAATGGCAGCCGCGAGGCGCTCTTCTCCTTCACGCAGGCCGTGGTCTCGCGAGCAGGTGAGCAGGCGTGTGTGGCCATGCCCAACCCGTTCTACCAGATCTACGAGGGCGCAGCGCTTCTGGCCGGTGCGACGCCGCTCTACCTTCCGGAGTGCGCGGGGCGGCCTGGCCTTCCCGACATTGCCGCACTGACAGATGCGGACTGGCAGGGTTGCCAGTTGCTCTTCGTCTGCTCGCCGGCCAATCCTTCGGGGGCCGTTCTCGACATCGACGACTGGCGGGCACTGTTCCGTCTCGCCGACACACACGGCTTCGTGATCGCCTCGGACGAGTGTTATTCCGAGCTCTACCCCGACGAGTCCGCGCCACCGATGGGCGTGCTCTCCGCCTGCAAGGCGCTGGGGCGAGAGGGCTTCCGCAACTGCGTGGCGTTCCACAGCCTCTCCAAACGCTCCAGCCTGCCGGGATTGCGCTCCGGAATGGTCTCGGGCGATTCGTCGCTGCTGAACGGCTTCCTGCTCTATCGCACCTATCACGGCTGCGCCATGCCCCTGCCGCACCAGCATGCCAGCGCCGCGGCCTGGAGCGACGAAACCCACGTGATCGCCAACCGTGAGCTCTATCGGCGCAAATTCGCGGCAGTCACCGCTGAACTGCGCGACTGTCTGGATGTACGCACGCCCGAGGGTGGTTTTTATTTGTGGCCCCGTGTAGAGGGTGATGACACCGTTTTCGCACGGGAACTGTGGCGGCAGGAGGGCGTCTCGGTGCTGCCAGGATGTTTCCTTGGCCGCGACGGGCGCACCGGCAATCCGGGCAGTGGACGGGTGCGCATCGCACTGGTGGGCGGCTTCGACGAAACGGTGGAAGCAGCGCGCCGCATACGCCGCTTCGTCACCTCAACGTGGAATCATTCGCCGCGCTGAACCTCCTGCGAGCCGGCGGGGCACATCTCAGGGTGCTTCTGTTAAGCTCGACCGGGTTCGAGGTTCCGGAGGGCGCGCGTTCCGTGCTGATCGTCTACGGCATACCCAGCTGCGATACGGTACGGGCGGCCTGCAAATGGTTGCAGGGACGCGGCATCGCCTTCGATTTGCACGATGTACGCAAGGATCATCTGGACTCACGCACCCTCGAGCACTGGCTCGACACGCTCGGCCGTGACCGGCTGATCAACAAATCGAGTGCCACCTGGCGCACGCTGGACATCAGCCAGCGCGAACAGGTGGAGCGCGGCAACCCCGTCCCGGTGATCATCGCCAATCCAACGCTCATGCGCAGACCCGTGCTGGTCGGCGAGCAGATCCTGCATGTTGGCTTCAACGCGCAGGACTACGAGCGCCTGTTCGCCACTTCCTGAGACTCCATCATGCCGCACACGCTCCTCGCCTTCGGGCTGGGCACGGGCACCCGCAGTGCAGCGGGCGCCTGGCTGGAAGTCCTGTTTCCGCAACCATTGGTTGACCCCTCTCCCGCACTGACAGAGATCATTCAGGCTGTCGCGGGAACGAACGAGGTGATCGAGCCGTCCCGTGAAGTACTGCTCGCGCTGGCGGACAAACTGGACGCAGCAGGCGAGGCCGCACAGGCGGTTATCGCGAGGAATGTCGCGCAGGATCCGGCTCGGGCCGTGGTGGTGGCGCTTCATCAGGACCTGCCGCTGCGCAGCGTCCCCGAGGCCTACCTCAAGCTGCAGTTGCTCTCGCACCGTCTGCGTCGGCCACACGAACAGAACCTCGACGGCCTCTTCGCGGTGCTGCCCAACGTCGCATGGACCAGCGAGGGCGCGATCGCCGTCGCGGAGTTGCCGTCACGGGTGCTGACCGCAAGGTGCGCGGGCCGCACGCTCACCGTACACGCCGTGGACAAGTTCCCGCGCCTGGTCGATTACGTCGTGCCCTCCGGCGTGCGCATCGCAGACGGTTCCCGCGTACGGCTGGGGGCCTGGCTGGGCGAAGGCACCACAGTGATGCATGAGGGCTTCGTCAACTTCAACGCCGGCACCGAAGGGCCGGGCATGATCGAGGGCCGGATCTCGGCAGGCGTGGTGGTGGGCGCAGGCTCGGATCTGGGCGGCGGATGCTCGACGATGGGCACGCTCTCGGGCGGCAACAAGACGCGGATCTCGGTGGGCAAGCAATGCCTGATAGGTGCAAACGCGGGCATCGGCATCTCGCTGGGCGACCGCTGCACCGTCGAGGCCGGGCTCTACATCACCGCAGGTGCCCGGGTCAGCCTGCTGGACGAGACCGGCACATTGCAACGCGTGGTTCCGGCGCGCGAACTCTCCGGCGGCTCGGATCTGCTCTTCAGGCGCAACTCGCAGAGCGGCGCCATCGAGTGCCTGTCGAACCGCGCGGCCATCGCCCTGAACGCCGCACTGCACGCGAACGACTGACAGCCGTGGATGCCCTGTCTCCCACACTCTCGCTCGCCATGGAGCTGATCCGCAGGCCCTCCGTCACGCCCGAAGACGCGGACTGCCAGGCAGTGATCTCGGAGCGCCTCCGCGCGCTGGGCTTCACGGTGACGGCGCTCCCCTTCGGCGAGGTACGCAACCTCTGGGCCGTGCACGGGGACAGCGGCCCCTTGTTCGTGTTCGCGGGTCATACCGATGTGGTGCCGACCGGTCCGCTGGATCGTTGGAGCCACGCTCCCTTCGAGCCTGCGATCATCGACGGGTACCTGTGCGGCCGGGGCGCCGCCGACATGAAAGGCAGCCTCGCGGCGATGGTGACGGCCTGCGAGCGACTGCTGGCGCGACGGCAACCCGCGGGCAGGATCGCTTTCCTCCTGACCAGTGATGAGGAAGGGCCCGCCGTGGATGGCACCGTCCGCGTCATGGAGTGGTTGGAGACGCGCGGCGAGCGCATCGACTGGTGTGTGATCGGAGAGCCCTCGTCCACGCAGCGCACCGGCGATCTGTTGCGGGTGGGTCGGCGCGGATCGCTCAGCGGAAAGCTCCGCGTGAAGGGCGTGCAGGGGCACGTGGCGTATCCCGAGCGCGCGCTGAACCCCGTTCACGCC
>JBILEG010000271.1:0-5179 GCA_044352225.1 Pseudomonadales bacterium
GATGATCTTGTCCATGCTGATGGCGCACATCATTGATCCCGGTCCGCGAGCCTTGCCCTTGTACATGCTGATGGATGCGAGCTGGTATGTGGCGCTCATGGCGATCGAGTCGGGGCTGCGCGCGATGCTGGGCGACATTGTCGACTTCGGACAGCTCAAAAGCGGGGAGCAGCGCGCGGGGGAGTTCGCGGCGGTGTGGTCACTGGTGACGAAGGGGGCGTTGGCTGCCGGTACTGCCGTCGCTTATCAGGTCGTGGCTCGATTCGGCTTCGATCCTGCCGCTGCGACCATCACGCCCGAGGGCGTGACGGGCATGAAGTTGAGCATGGGTGCATTGCCGGCCACGCTGATGCTGCCTGCGCTGGCGCTTGCGTTCGCCTATCCACTGACGCGCGCCCGGGCTGCGGTGGTGCGGCGCTCGCTCGAGCGCCGAGCGGATCGGGCTGAAAGGAACACGGCGGAGCGTGCCGGATGAGTAGCGGAGTCGGGATCTCGTTCGCTGAACGTATTCGGGTGCGTGACGGCACTGTGCTGGCTGCGCACCTGTACCGGCCCCATGGCAGCAGCCCGCTGCCGGTCGTGCTGAGCTTCACCCCGTACGGCGCCGACTACCAGATGGAGACAGGGCTCCGCATTGCGGCACGTGGATATGCGTATCTGGTGGTGGAGTGCCGCGGCCGCGGTGACAGCGAGGGGCACTTTGCAGTCTACGAGGACACCCCGGACGTTGTGGATGCGATTGCCTGGGCCGCCACGCAGCCGTGGTCAGACGGGCGTGTGGTGTTGCAGGGCGGCTCGTACGCGGGCTTGCTCCAGTGGCCTGTGGCCGCAGCCCGGCCGCCAGCCTTGATCGGCATCACCCCGCTGGTTGCGCCCATGCCAGGTCATGACTCCGACTACTGGGGCGGGGTATTCCCGTACTACACGGTGCAGTGGGCACGGCTGGTATCGGGGCGCTCCCCGAAGTGGCGGATTTTCGGGAATCCGCAGGTGTTCCGGGACGAGCTCGTCCGGCATGCCCGGAGCGGTGCCCCCGCCAGTGAGATGATGCACGCCACCTGCCCTGGCGACACCACGCTCGCGCGCATCCTCGCGCAGGTGCAGCCGGGTCCGGAGTGGGACTTCGCCCGTCCGGACGCCGCCGGTTTCGCGCACATCGATGTGCCCGCCCTCTCGATAACCGGTGCGGCTGACAGCGCGCTGCGCGGGGCAATACGCTACTTCGAGCAGCACGACAGGCATGCCGTAACGCGCTCGCTTCGCCGTCTCGTTATCGGCCCCTGGACACACGCCGGTGCGCGCCTTCCCGAGCGGCTCGAAGGTGACGGCGAGGGGCCGGATCCGCTCGCCGATCCGGCATTTGCCGACGAACTCGAGATCAGCTGGTTCGATTACCTCGTCGGGCGAGGCCCCCTGCCCGAACTGCTGCGGCAGCAGGTCAGCGTGTTCGTGGCGGGCGAGGAGGCTTGGCGCACTGCGCCGTCACTGGTCGCACTGGTTGATCAGGTGCTCGCGTTCAGCCTCGATCCGGCGGAGCAGCCCTGTGACGAACAGGGTCCGGGCAGGTTGGGCGCTGCGGGCGAGGCGGGCGCTCCTGCGGCCAGCGCCACGTTCATCTATGACCCCTCGGATCTGCGATACGGCGCGCTCGAGGCCTCCGGAGCGGTCGGCGATCTCTTCATGATCATGAGCGGCGAATTCCCGTGGGAGGTCGGCCCGTCGGATAACCTTTTCGGTCAGGGGCTGCGCTTCGATAGCCGCCCTTTCGCGGATCCTGTTGTGCTTATGGGAGCGCCCGAGCTCTTGTTGCATCTGCGACTGGACGTGCCGGACACCGATCTGATGTACCTGTTGCAGGCGTTGTTGCCCGACGGGCGCGCGTTGTTGCTGAGCGCCGATATGTTGCGGCTGCGCTACCGCGGCTGGGATGGCAGTGAGCGGCTCATGACGCCGGGTGAATCCGAACTGCTGCGATTCGAGGGTGCGCGCTTCGTGGCGCGCCGTCTTCCCGCCGGCACGGCGTTGCGGCTGACCATCCGCGCACCGGCCTCGATCTACCTGGAGCGGCACGGCAATCGCGGCAGCCCGGTATGCGAGCAGGGCGCGGAAGGCGCCGCGACCGCACGCATCGAGGTGTTGTGCGGCGGTGCGGAAGGCTCGTGGCTGCGGATCCCCACCGCGCGGCTGCGGTGAGACGAGGTTGCGTTCATGAATACACCGATTCACTTCGGGGAGCAGGCATCCCGACTGCCCCGTGACAGCCGTCCGCACATCGGTGGCCGCCGCGTTGACTGCGAGAACCTGCCGCTCATTGCCAGCATCAACCCCTTCGATGGCAGTAGGGTCGCGGAGCTGCCCGCCTGCGGTGCCACGGAGATCGATGCAGCTGTCATGGCTGCCCGCGCGGCCTTTGAAGACGGACGCTGGTCCGCGCTATCGCCCTCGGGTCGAGCCATCCGGCTCCATGCCTTTGCCGATGCCATCGAGGCCGAGGCCGAAGCGCTTGCCTTGTACGACACGCTGGAAATGGGGATACCGGTCTCGGTGTCGATGGAGGATGTGCATGGCAGCGCCAGCGCATTGCGCGCGACCGCGGATCTCGCCACCAATCTGACCGATGAGGTTCTGCCCGGCCGACCCGGCACCTTGGCGCTGAACGTCCACGAACCCGTCGGCGTAGTGGCTGCGATCACGCCCTGGAACTTTCCGCTCTACATCGCGCTCTCGAAGATCGGCGCCGCTCTGGCGGCAGGCAATTCCGTCGTTCTGAAGCCGAGCGAGATCGCGAGCCTGAGCAGCTTGCGTCTGGCCGACCTCGCTGTATCCGCGGGGATCCCCGAGGGTGTGCTGAATGTGGTGCCCGGGCTCGGCCCCGCGGCGGGCGCGGCGCTTGCCGGACATCACGACGTGGACATGCTGACATTCACCGGATCGACCGTCACGGGGAAGGTGCTGATGGCGCTCGCCGGCGGGTCCAACCTGAAGCGTCTCGCACTCGAGTGTGGCGGCAAGTCCGCGCATATCGTGCTGCCGGACGTGAGCGACCTCGATGGCATCGCCGCAGAGATTGCACGTGGCATCCTGTTCAACTCCGGACAGGTGTGCACGGCCGGTTCGCGGTTGATCGTCCATCGCTCGGTGCGCGAGCCTCTGATGAGTCGGGTGCTCGCGCACGCGGCCGCCGTGGTTGCAGGCGATCCGCTTGATTCCCGGGTCGACTTCGGTCCCCTTGCGAGCGCCGGGCAATACGCGCGCGTCCGCGCCTATCTCGAGCTCGGTTGCGCCGAGGACGCGCGGATGGTGTTCGGCAAGGCGCAACTCGCACACCCGCCTGCCGGTTGCATGCTCATGCCGGTGATCTTCAGTGATGTCTCGAAGAGCATGCGGATAGCCCGCGAGGAAATCTTCGGTCCCGTGCTCTGTGTGCTCGACTTCGACACCATCGAGCAGGCAGTGGAGATCGCCAATGCCACACCCTATGGCCTCGTCGGCACGGTGTGGACGGGGGATCTGGCAGCCGGGCTCGGGATAGCGAGACGCCTTCGCTGCGGTCATGTTGCTGTTGCCGGGGCGCCGGGCGAGCCCGCGGAGGTGAGCGGCGGCTCTTTCGAGCCGCACGGGCAGTCGGGATTCGGCGCGGAGGGCGGCGCGCGCGGGCTGAGGACGATGATGAAACTGAAGTCGCTTGCCGTGGATCTCGGCGCCGGTGCAGTATCGGGACGACCCTGAGCCTGCTCTCCGTTGTCGCCGCTGGCGCCCCGGGCGCTGCGGGCCCCTACACCCCAGGCGATCCCTCCGCATGAACGACGACAAAAAAATCGACTGGATCAGCTTCGGCACCTGCGTTGCCTTGCTGCTCGGCATCTGCATTCCGCTTGCGGCGTTTCCGGGCAAGGGCGGCGCGGTGCTGCAGGACATCTACAACTTCATCGCCAACGAACTCGGCATCTTCTATCTGTTGGCCAGCGTGAGTTGCATCGGTTTGCTGGTCTGGCTGGGCGCGAGCCGCTTCGGCCATATCCGTCTCGCGTCGGACAACGAACCCCCGGAGTTCTCCACGCTGAACTGGATCGCCATGCTGTTCTGCAGCGGCATCGGCGCGGGTCTGATGTTCTGGTGCATGATCGAGTGGTCCTACTACTACAGCGCGCCGCCCTTCGGCGCGGCACCCCGAAGCACAGAGGCTGCTGAATGGGCCTCCACCTACGGCATCTTTCACTGGGGCTTCACTGCCTGGGCGTTCTATTGCCTGCCGAGCCTCGCGATCGCCTATCCCTATTACGTGCGCCGCATTCCGTGGCTGCGTTTCAGCAACAGCTGTCACCGCTTCCTCAAGGGGCGGGAGCTTGGGCCTCTCAGCCGTTTCATCGATTTCTGGCTGATGATCGCGATCGTTGCTGGCGCTGGTTCGGCGCTCGCCTTCTGCACGCCGATGATCTCGGCCTGTATCGCGCGGCTCTTCGGGCTTGAGTACGGCTTCTGGCTGGACCTGGTCGTGATCGGGCTTTCGGTGATGATCTTCGGCACCAGCGTCTGGCTGGGATTGAAAAAGGGCATGAAGACGCTGAGCGACGCCACGCTGGTGCTGGGGATCGTGCTGCTGGTCTATGTGCTGTTGGCGGGGCCCACGGATTTCCTGCTGCGTACCAGCATGAACAGCGTGGGGCTCATGTTGCAGAACTTCGTTCGCATGAACTTCTGGACCGACCCCTTCACACGCTCGGGCTTTGTCGAGAACTGGACGATCTTCTACTGGGCGTGGTGGCTTTCGTACTCGCCCTTCGTGGGGCTCTTCGTGACGCGTATCTCGCGCGGGCGCACCATCCGCGAAGTGATCATGGGGATGCTGGTGTTCGGCACGCTGGGCTGCGCGGTTTTCTACATGGTGCTGGGCAACTACTCGATGCACCTTGAACTCACGGGGCAGG
Organism: Pseudomonadales bacterium; assembly: GCA_044352225.1. Lineage (GTDB taxonomy): Bacteria > Pseudomonadota > Gammaproteobacteria > Pseudomonadales > UBA5518 > UBA5518. Next base: position 4,929 of record JBILEG010000271.1, read on the forward strand.
TGCCGGTGACCGAGCTCGTGACCAAGCAGGGCGCGAATCACGCCATCGTGGCGGTGCTGGAACAACTGCCCATGCCGTGGGTGGTGATCGCGGTGTTCACGCTGGTGAGCCTGACGCTCTCGGCCACCACCTACGATGCGGCGGCTCAGGCTCTGGCGGCGAGTCTCACGTTGCGGCTGAAGGAAGGGGAAGATCCGGCGCGCTGGCTGCGGGTGTTCTGGGCTGTGGCCATCGGCATCCTTCCGGCCACG
>JBILEG010000568.1:0-5170 GCA_044352225.1 Pseudomonadales bacterium
GTCTTTGCGAAGACGATCGACGTCTTCGCCTTTCTTGCCGATCACAATCCCCGGGCGCGCCGTGTGGACAATAATCCTCGCCGTCTGGGCCAGACGCTCGATGACGACGCGACTCACCGAGGCGTTCGCCAGGCGCTTCTGGATGTACTCTCGCGCCTGAAGATCAGTGATCAGATTCTTCGCGTAGTTCTTGCTGTCGGCATACCAGATCGAGTTGTGCTTGCGCACGATCCCGAGCCGGATCCCAGTGGGGTTTACTTTCTGACCCATCGTGACTCCCGTCGTGCCTTTACTTGTCGGCAACCATGACCGTGATGTGGCAGGTGCGCTTGGATATACGGTCAGCGCGCCCCTTTGCTCTTGGCATGATCCGCTTGAGCGTCGTGCCCTCATCGACGCAGATGCGGCTCACACGGAGCTCGTCAACATCTGCGCCTTCGTTGTGCTCTGCGTTGGCGATCGCGGAGTTCAACACCTTGCGAACCAAGCCGGCTGCTTTCTTGGTGCTGAATGCCAACAGATTCAGCGCTTCCTCGACTGGCTTGCCACGGATCTGGTCGGCGACCAGGCGGGCTTTCTGCGCGGAGATTCGCGCGCCCATCAGTTTTGCCATTGTTTCCATCATTCGACCCCTGCCGCGCTTACTTCTTGGCAACTTTCTTGTCGCCAACGTGACCTTTGTAGGTGCGCGTGGCGGCGAACTCGCCGAGCTTGTGCCCGACCATCTCTTCGCTGACGTACACAGGGATGTGCTGCTTCCCGTTGTGTACGGCTATGGTCAACCCGAGCATGTCGGGAGACACCATCGAGCGACGCGACCAAGTCTTGATCGGACGCTTGTCGCCTTTGGCGGCAGCCACCTCGACCTTCTTGATCAAGTGCAGGTCGATGAACGGACCCTTTTTCAGCGAACGTGGCACGGACTGAATCCTCTTGCTCTGTTGCGGCTAGCTCGCCGCGTCATTTCTTGCCGCGACGGCGCACGATCATGGAATCGGTGCGCTTGTTGCCGCGAGTCTTGTAGCCTTTCGTCGGGGTTCCCCAAGGGCTAACAGGGTGGCGACCACCGCTGGTTCTGCCCTCACCACCACCGTGCGGGTGGTCAACGGGGTTCATGGCCACACCGCGGACGGTGGGACGGACACCGCGCCAGCGCTTGGCGCCGGCCTTACCCAGCGAGCGGAGGTTGTTCTCCGGATTCGACACTTCGCCAATGGTGGCGCGGCAATCGACAGCAACCTTGCGCATCTCACCCGAGCGGAGGCGAATCGTAGCGTACTGACCTTCCCGGGCGACGAGCTGCACTGAAGCGCCCGCGCTGCGCGCCAATTGAGCGCCCTTGCCCGGCTTCATTTCGACGCAATGCACTATCGCACCCAGCGGGATGTTGCGCAGCGGAAGGGTATTACCTTCCTTGATCGGAGCGGCCTCGCCAGAAACGACTTCGTCCCCGGCTTTGACGTTCCGCGGAGCGATCACATACCTACGCTCGCCATCTTTATAGAGCAAAAGCGCGATATGGGCAGTACGGTTCGGGTCGTACTCAAGCCGCTCCACGACAGCAGGGATGCCATCTTTGTTACGCTTGAAGTCGATCACCCGGTAATGCTGCCGATGCCCACCGCCTTGATGACGGGTAGTGATCCGGCCAGAGTTGTTTCTTCCGCCACTCTTGCCCTGCTTCTCGAGCAGCGGCGCGTGCGGCGCTCCTTTGTGCAGGTCATGATTGACCACCTGCACAACGAATCGCCTGCCAGGCGATGTCGGTTTCTTCTTTACGACTGCCATGTGCGCTGCTCCCGCCCTATTCCGTGACCGTCAGATCGATCTCTTGACCGGCTTCAAGACGTACATACGCCTTCTTCCAATCAGAGCGCTGAGCGACACCGAAACGGTTCATCTTTCGCTTGCCTTTGACGTTCAGTACACGAACGTCAGCAACCTTGACCTTGAACAAATGCTCCACAGCCTTCCGGATTTCGGGCTTGGTGGCATCGCTTGCCACGCGAAACGCGTACTGGTTGGAAAGCTCACCGGCGCGAGCCGTTTTTTCGGACACGTGCGGCGCGAGCAACACGCTGAAAATGCGCTCCTGGTTCATCCCAGCATCTCCTCAAACTTCCGCAGCGCAGGCACGGTCACAACCACCTTGTCGAACGACACGAGGCTAACCGGGTCGACACCTGCCACGTCGCGAACATCAACGGCAGGCAGGTTCCGAGCAGCCAGATACAGATTGCGATCAACCTCGTCCGAGACGATGAGCACATTGTCGAGGCTGTAGTCGGCAAGACGCGCAACAAGGAGGCGGGTCTTGGGTTCATCGAGCCCGATGGACTCCACCACGACCAGCCGGTCTTGCCGAGCAAGCTCCGACAGGATGGAGCGCATTGCCGCGCGGTACATCTTGCGCGGGAATTTCTGTGAATGGTCCTGCGGACGCGCGGCGAAAGTAACCCCGCCGGATCGCCAGATCGGACTGCGCGAACTGCCAGCGCGCGCGCGACCCGAACCCTTCTGCTTCCAGGGCTTGCGTCCGCCGCCACGCACTTCAGCGCGGGTCAATTGGGCACGCGAACCCTGCCGGCCGCCTGCCATGTACGCCACAACGGCCTGGTGAACCAGATCCTCGTTGAACTCCCGCGCAAACGTCACGTCGGACACCTGCACGGTGCCGGCGGAGGCGTTGCCGGGCGCGGTGATACTCAGTTCCATGCGTAATTCCTCAGGGATACTCAGGCCTTGACCGCCGGTCGTACGATCACGTCGACCCCCGGCGCGCCAGGGATCGCCCCTTTGATGAGAAGCAGATTGCGCTCCGCGTCGACACGCACGACCTCAAGGGTCTGCACGGTGACCTGACGGTCGCCCATGTGGCCAGCCATCTTCTTGCCTTTGAACACACGGCCGGGAGACTGGTTTTGGCCGATCGAGCCAGGCGCACGGTGGGAGCGCGAGTTGCCGTGAGTGGCGTCTTGCATAGAGAAATTCCAGCGCTTGATCACGCCCTGGAACCCTTTGCCGCGCGACTGTCCCGTCACGTCTACCTTCTGGCCGACTTCGAAGGAGGCAACCGTGATCTCGGAGCCCAACTCAGGCGACGAGACATCTGCAGGCACCCGGAACTCCCAGAGTCCACGGCCCGCAGTCACGCCCGCCTTCTCGAAATGCCCGGCCGCGGCCTTGCCGACCCGGGAGGGCTTGCGGTCACCGACTGTGACTTGGATGGCGCTGTAGCCATCAACGCTCTCCGACTTCACCTGAGTGACGCGGTTGGGCGTTGCTTCTACGACAGTGACAGGGATCGAGGTCCCGTCAGCAGTGAATACGCGTGTCATACCGGTCTTGCGACCGACTATACCGATAGCCATTTCTCATCCTCTCGTGTACGGGGCTGAACCCTCTATGGCCGCACGCGGACGTGCGTTACACAGTTCCCGGCGCGCTGGCCGGGTCAACCCGGGCTTGGCTTAGCCCAAGCTGATCTGCACTTCTACCCCTGCCGCCAGATCAAGCTTCATCAGGGCATCCACGGTCTTCTCCGTGGGCTGCACGATGTCGAGCATTCTTTTATGGGTGCGGATCTCGTATTGATCCCGTGCGTCTTTGTCCGCATGGGGAGAGATCAGTACCGTGAACTTTTCTTTGCGGGTAGGGAGCGGGATCGGCCCGCGTACCTGCGCCCCCGTACGCTTGGCCGTATCGACTATTTCCTGTGCGGAGATGTCGATCAGACGGTGGTCAAAAGCTTTCAGTCTAATTCGTATGCGCTGGTTCTGCATTTGACCACTTGCTCCGGTGCCCGCCACGCATCCGCTTGGGGGTGCGCGAAAAAGAAGCGGGAGTTTATTTTTGGACCCACCCCCTGTCAACGGGTTTGGTAGGGAGGGTTCGTAATTAGGGATTTTTTACACGCGACTCTTTTTGAGTGGCAGGTGCTCCCTGTCACCGGGCGGCCACGCCTCCCGTAATAGATGCCGCGACGCTCGGCGGAACCTCCGCGTACTTGCTGAACTCCATCGAGTACGTGGCGAGCCCCTGCGTCGTGGAACGCAGTGTCGTGGCGTATCCGAACATTTCGGACAAAGGTACAAGCGCAGAGATGACCTTTGCCCCTGGCGCATCATTCAGGGCCAGTATCGACCCTCGGCGCCGATTCAACTCTCCAATCACAGCCCCCATGAAGTTCTCGGGGGAGCTCACTTCTACGATCATGACTGGCTCGATCAGGAATGGGTTCGCTCCCCGAACGCCCTCGCGCAGGGCAACCGCGGCAGCGCTTCGGAAGGCCTGAAGGTCAGAATCCGTTTCGTGCCACGAACCGCCGACAACGGTCACCCTCAGCCCCCGCAGCGGAAATCCTGAAACAGCCCCGTGCTGCAATTGCTCACGCACGCCTTGTTCAATGGCAGGGATGAACGCCGGGGGGAGGGACTGCTCAGCGACCTCGCAACAGAATTCGATATCCGAGCCCAAGGGAAGCGGCTCGAGGCTCAGGGTCACGCGCGCGTACTGCGCGCGCGCCCCTAGATCCCGATCCCATATGGCCTCGCGACAGGCCTTCGACCTTATCGACTCCCGGTAGGCAACCCTGGGCCTGCCGACTCGGGCATCCAGCCCGAATTCCCGCCGGATCCGGGCGACGATGATCTCGAGATGAAGCTCCCCCATGCCAGAGAGGATCGTCTGTCCGGACTCCGGATCCGTTGTGACAAGCAGGGAAGGATCCTCGTGCGCCAATCGGTCCAGGACGACGGCTAGATTTGCCTCGTCGTCATGGCTGCGCGGCTCTATGGCCACTGAGATCACCGGCTGCGGGAGCGTTGGCGGCTCAAGAAACACCACGTGCCCCGGCTCGCAGAGCGTGTCTCCGGTCCGTAGGTCGGGGAGCCCTGCCAGAGCTGCGATGCCGCCTGCCGCCACTTCATCGATCGGCTCGTACTCGTTCGCATGGATCTGCACCAGATGCCTGGCTTTGAAGGTATGACCAGTTCGCGCGTTCAGCGCAAAGTCGTCGACCTCCAGACGGCCTCGGTAGACACGCAGGAATGCGAGGAATCCGAGGTGCTTGTCATGCATTACCTTGAAGACGAGCGCCGCAAGTGGCTCATGCGAATTCTCTACATGGGCGGCGTTCGGGAGCTCGGCGTTTGTCTGTGTTGGCAGCGGT
>JBILEG010000272.1:0-5167 GCA_044352225.1 Pseudomonadales bacterium
GGTATTTGGAGGCATTCATCGCCTCCTCGATGCCGTGCAGGGACGACCCGAGCACCATGCGCTCGCCAATGCGGGCGGCATCGAGCCCCGTGAAGGAAGGCAGTGCATCGAGCGCGAGGTGGAGCTTCGCCGCCATTCCGCGCATACGGATGCCTTCGACGCGGCGAACCACGCCGGCGTCGAGTTCGCGGTAACCGACGAGCTCTTGCAGGGTGCTGCGCGGGTCGGCGTTGGAGACTACGGTCGTGGCCGACAGCGTTTCTCCCGTGTCGAGCACGACACCCGTTGCACGCCCATCCTCGACGCGGACAGTGCGGACGCCCGCGTTCAGCCGGATGTCGACACCACGCGCGCTGGCGGCGGCAGCGAGCGCCGCGGAGAAGGCACCCATGCCGCCCGCAGGCAATGCAGGCCCGCGCCGACCGAAAGCATCCGCCGTACGGCGGTAGAGATAACTCATGACCGTGTTGGGCGCGCGCGGGCCCATACCCGTTCCGAGGATGGCGTCGAAGGCGACCGCACTTTGCAGGCGCGCATCCGTGAAGGACTCGGTGGCAAGGTCATGGATGTTCATCAGCCCGATACGCAGCACCTCGCGCATGCGGTCACGCCCGAGTGACCGGATGCCCCAGCCGAGCTTCAGCAATCCGAAACGGTCGTGCCAGTCGTTGTCGACCAGACGGGGAGGGCGCCTGCCAAAGGCGCCGGCGAGGATCGCGGCGTAGGCAGCGGTGTCGGCATGGAATCGGGCGAAAGCCTGCTCGTCTTCCGCGGACAGGCCCGGCCCCGAGGCGTGCGGACCCTCTGTGACCAGGTGCCTGCCATCGGCTTGCAGCGATACCGTCGCGAGGTCTCGGGCGGCCAGCCGCAGGCCGTGTCGCTGCAGTTGCAGTTCGCCGATCAGTTCCTCGGGGAAGTGCGTGAGCAAATGCGCTCCCGAGGAAACGGAAAAGCCGGGCGCAAAGGCACGTGTGCGTGCCGCGCCACCGGCCTGTGCCGCGCGCTCGAGTACCAGCACCTTGCGTCCCGCCTTGGCGAGCGTGGCCGCACACACCAGACCGTTGTGCCCGGCCCCGATCACGATGACATCGTGTTGCTCAGTCATCGCTGTAGCTCCCCGGTACCAGTGCGGGACGCCGCAGGTCGCGCAGGATCTCCCTCGCGCAGTTCGCGCCGGGCGCCGCCATCACGCCGCCGCCCGGGTGGCTGCCCGAGCCGCAGATGTACATCCCTTTGACCGGGCCACGGTACTGCGCATAGCCCGGGAAAGGCCGGTTGAAGAGCAACTGGTCGAAGGTGAGTTCACCCATGAAGATGTTTCCTTCGGTCAGCCCCACCTCGTTCTCGATCTCGCGGGGCGTGCGCACCTCCATGTGGAGGATGAGGTCCTTGAAGTTCGGGCTGTGGCGGCTGATCTGGTCGACCACCGTCTTGCCGAAGGCGTCGCGATCGGCGTCGGTCCACTCACCCGTGGCGAGCGTGGGCGGGCAGTACTGCACGAACACCGTCATCATGTGCTTGCCGGGCGGCGCCATGGTCGGGTCGACCTGCGTGGGGATCAGCATGTCGATGTACGGATCGCGGGACCAGCGCCCCGCTTTCCAGTCGTCGTAGGCGCGCTCCATGCGCTCCAGCGAATCGATGCAGTGCATATCGCCGCGCATCAGCGGGCTTTGCGGATCCAGACCTGTGAAGTGCGGCAGCCCGTCGAGCGCGATGTTCAGCTTGCCCGAGGAGCCGCGGATCTTGAAATTGCGCGCCGCCTTGAGCAGCGAGGGCGGGAGGTCCGAGGGCGCCATGATCTTCGTGAAGGTTCGGCGCGGGTCGAGGCTGGAGATCACCATGGGTGCGTGTATCTCGTCTCCGTTCTCGAGAGCGACGCCCTGCGTCTCCCCGTTCTTCACGATGATCTGTGCCACGCCTGCGTCGACGCGCACCTCGCCACCGAACGAGAGCAGCGAGCGCTGCAACGCCCCCGAAACGGCACCCATGCCGCCACGCGCGAATCCCCAGGCGCCGATGGAACCGTCCACATCACCCATGTAGTGGTGCAGGAGTACATACGCGGTGCCCGGTGAGTACACCCCGAGCGCGGTACCGATGATCGCCGAGCCCGCCATGTGGGTCTTCAGCACGTCGGTCTCGAAATAGCCGTCGAGGAAATCGCCGATGCTCGCGGTCCAGAAGCGCAGCGCGTCCGCGAAGCCTTCCTCGCCGAGTTCGGCAAAGGCCTTGCCGAAGCGCGCAAGCTCGCGCAGTTGCCGGGGGTCGAGTGATGTGGGGTCCGGGGGCGTGCGCATCAGGAAGGGGCGGATGAGCCGCGTTTGCTTCATGACGTCGGTAGAGAAGCGCTCGTAGGCGTTCGCGTCGCGCTGCGAGTGACGGCACATCTCGCGGTACTGGCGCTCGTGATCGGAGTAGTTGCCGAAGTAATCACCGTCGCGCGTGAAGGTCACGCCGCCGCCGTAGGGTATGACCTGCAGTCCGTGGCGGGGGAGTTCGAGATCCCGTGTGATTTCCGGTCGCAGAAGGCTGCAGACATAGGAACAGTTGGAGTAGGTCCAGCCCTGGTGCAGTTCCCGCGAGACCGTGGCCCCGCCGATGTAGGGGTTGCGCTCGAGCACAACCGTGCGCAGACCCGATTTTGCCAGATAGGCGGCAGTGGTGAGGCCGTTGTGCCCTGCGCCGATGACGATGGCGTCGTAATGGTTGCTGCTGCCCAATCGTCGATCCTCCGCGGGGGCCGTGAGGTGACGGCCGCCGCGGATGCTGCCACGCCCCGTTCTTGCGTGTCCAGCCTGCTGGCAGACGGAATGCACCGCGCGATTGGCTGTGCTACGGTTCGGCGCGATCCGATGGTCAGGACCACGCCAACGTGCCAGCTCCAACCCACGCAGTGCCGAGGAGCCGGTGGTCCCGCCTGCTGCTTTCGCTCTTCTGCGTGTACTGCGCTGCTGCGCAGGCAGGGGAGCCCCCGACCCTCAACATTTACAACTGGGTCGATTACATCGGTGTGAACACCGTGCGCCGCTTCGAGCAGGAAACGGGTATCACGGTCAACTACGACATGTACGACAGCAGCGAGCTCGTCGACACCAAGCTGATGGCCGGCTCCAGCGGCTACGACGTGGTCTTCCATTCCGCGCAGTACAGCGCGAGGCTGATTCCCGTCGGAATCATGAAGCCGCTCGACAAGCGCTTGCTGCCCAATCTCGCGGACCTCGATCCGTCACTTCTGAAGATCTACGATCACTACGATCCCGGGCTGCGTCATGGCGTTCCCTACCTGTGGGGCACCACGGGTTTCACGTACAACGTGCGCAAGATCCGTGAGCGCATGCCCGACGCGCCGCTGGACAGTGCAGGGCTGGTGTTTCGTCCCGAGGTGGTTTCACGCTTCTCCGATTGCGGTGTGACCCTCCTCGACTCCTCGACGGACGTGCTGCCCACGGCACTGTCTTTCCTCGGCCGCAATCCCGATTCCGTCGATCCGGCAGACCTGCGTGCGGCCGAGACCTTGCTGCTCGCGATCCGCCCCCATGTGCGCTATTTCAGCGGGCAGCGCATGTTGATCGACCTTCCTGCCGAGGAAGTGTGTATCGCGATGAGCTGGTCGGGCGATTACTCGGTGGCGCGCAGGCGGGCCAGGGAGGCCGGTCTGGATGTGGAACTCGCGTTCGTCTTGCCGCGCGAGGGTATGCCCGGCTGGTTCGACGCAGCCTACATCCCAGCCGACGCGCCGCACCCCCTGAATGCCCATCGCTTCCTGAACTATCTGCTGCGCCCGGATGTGATCGCCGAGGTCAGCAACACGGTGGGCTATGCCAATGCGAGCCGTGTGGCCACGCCACTCGTCGACGCGGAACTTCGAGAGGACCCCGCGGTGTATCCCGACGCCGCCGTGAGGGCACGCATGAGCACGCCGATGGTGCTGGCGCCCAAGGCCGAGAGGCTGCGCTCGCGCAGCTGGTCACGCGTCAAGTACGGCATGGCCGAAGGAGATTGAGGCATGGGTGCGGGTGTCCCGGTGATTCGCGCAGAAGGGCTCTGCAAGTCCTACGCGGGGCAATTGGCTGTCGACGGCGTGTCCTTCGGGGTGCTGGGTGCAGAGGTCTTCGTGATTCTCGGCAGTTCAGGCTGCGGGAAGACCACGTTGCTCCGGATGCTCGCCGGCTTCGAGACGCCGGATGCCGGTGCGATCTATCTCGATGGCGTCGACATCACGGCGATGCCGCCTTACGAACGACCCGTGAACATGATGTTCCAGTCCTACGCGCTGTTTCCGCACATGAGCGTGGAAGAAAACGTGGGCTACGGCCTGCGCAAGGACGGGGTGCCGCGCGCGGAGATCCGGAGCCGGGTTCAGGAGATGCTGCAGCTGGTACAGCTCACGGGCTACGAACGGCGCAAGCCTGAGCAGCTATCGGGCGGGCAGCGGCAGCGGGTGGCGCTGGCGCGCGCGCTCGTCAAACGCCCGCGCGTCCTGTTGCTGGACGAACCTCTGGCCGCACTCGACAAAAAACTCCGCGAGCAGACGCAGTTCGAACTCACCAACCTCCAGTACCAGCTCGGCACCAGTTTCGTCGTGGTGACACACGATCAGGAAGAGGCCATGACGCTGGCCTCGCGGATTGCCGTGATGGACAAGGGGCGGTTCCTGCAGGTCGCGGCACCGCAGGAGATCTATGAGTATCCGTGCAGCCGTTTCGTGGCGGAGTTCGTGGGTACCGCGAACATCTTTGCGGGGCGGGTGGAGGGTGCCTCCGGGCAACTCACCGCGATCCGTGCCGAAGGTGTGGAGCCTCTGCTCTTCGCTGCGCCCGCGCAGGGGGCAGACGGTGGAGAGAGCGTCTGGCTGGCGGTGCGCCCCGAGAAAATCCAACTCGCCAAAACCGCACCCGATCCGCGTGATGGACTCTGCGTTCTCGAGGGCGTGGTGCAGGATCTTGCCTATTACGGCGGGCGCTCGGTCTACCGCGTCCGCCTCGCGCAGGGACAGACGGTGCTGGTAAGCGCACAGAACCGGCTGCGCTCGGCGAGCCGGCACCTCGAGTGGGATGAGTCGGTATTCCTTTTCTGGGATGCCGCCTCCGGCGTGGTGCTGACCCGGTGATCGGGTCTCGGTCTTCGACTGATGCGCGCGGCCTGCGTTGGCTGATAGCGGGTC
>JBILEG010000273.1:0-5148 GCA_044352225.1 Pseudomonadales bacterium
GCGTCGAATTCTTCCTGCGCCAGTTCGCGCATTTCGAGATCTGCGTCGCGCAGCAGCGCCTCGGCTCCGGCGATGTCTTCGAGCACGCGACGGTAGCGGGCATAAGCCTGCACCACCGGCTCGATCTCGGCGTACTCGCGGCTGAAAGCGCGGAATCGGGTCTGGTCGGAAATGACCTCGGCCTCACCGAGCAGTGCCGCGAGTTCCTCGTGGCGTTCGCAGAGTTGCTGGAGCTTGGCGGCCAGGGAGGCCTTGATCACGGAGTGCCGTCCCCGTGGTGGCTCAGGCCGAACAGGCGACGCGCCCAGTCGAGGAGTTCGTGGCGGCCTTCCTCTCCCGCTCGGCGCAGTTCGATACTGGGGCCGTGCACCAGCTTGTTGGTGAGGTTGCGTCCGAACTGCGCGAGCACCTCTTCGGGCTCGGCGCCGCCGCGCAGGGATTTCAACGCACGTTCGAGTTCCTGGTCGCGCAGGCGCTCGGCCTGGCTGCGGTAGTCGCGCAGCGTGCCCACGGCATCGAGCGCGCGCTGCCCGCGCAACCACCCATCCACGCCCTCTTCCACGATGACGATCGCTTTCTCGGCGGCCTGTTCGCGAGCGCGGAGGTTCTCGTCGATGATCTGCTTCAGATCATCGACGCTGTAGAGGTAGACGTCCCGGAGTTCCGCCACCTGCGGCTCGATGTCGCGGGGCACGGCGATATCGACCATGAACATGGGCTTGCGCCGCCGCGCGCGCAGCGCCTGCTCCACCGCGCCCTTGCCGAGGATGGGCAACTGCGAGGCCGTGCAGCTCACGACGATGTCGGCGCGTGCGAGGTGATCGGGGATCTGCGCGAGCGCGATGGCCTCGCCCCCGTGCTCTGCCGCCACCAGTTCGGCGCGACCGACCGTGCGGTTGGCGACGATCAGCCGAGGTACGCCCGCTTCCTTGAGGTGGCGCGCGACGAGCTCGATCATTTCCCCCGCGCCGATCAGAAGGGCCGTGGTCTGGGAGAAGTCGTCGAAAATGTGGCGTGCGAGCCGGACAGCGGCAAAAGCCACCGACACCGGGTTCTGGCCGATGCCCGATTCGGTGCGTACACGCTTTGCCACCGCCAGCACCTGGTCGAGCGTGCGACCGAGCTCGCCGCCCACGGTGCCCGCACGCCGCGCTTCGCCGATGGCTGTCTTGAACTGCCCGAGAATTTGCGGCTCGCCCATCACCAGCGAATCGAGCCCGCTCGCCACACGCACCAGATGACGCATCGCCTCCTGGCCCTCGAGGCTGTAGAGATTGGGCGCGAGGTCGCCCTGCGGCAGCGCGCGGAAACTCTCGAGCCAGGCGCCGATAACGGACGCGCCGGTGTTGTCGTCGCCGGCGACGATGATCTCGGTGCGGTTGCAGGTGGAGAGGATCACGACTTCCGAGATGCCCGGCAGGGCGCAGGCATCATGCAGCCCCTCGGGGAGTTGTTCGGGGGCGAAACTCACGCGCTCGCGCACGGCGACGGGCGCGGTCTCGTGGTTCAGGCCGACGAGGAGCAGGCTCATGTTCAGGGGCGACCTTCGACGCAGGGCGCCGTGGACGGAATCAACTGGCGCACCTTTATTGCTCGACTGTCGTAACGCGGCCGGAGTGTATCAATTCGGTGCCGGATTGTGCAGAATCCGGGGCCTGTCGCACCCGCGCGGTCCACGCTCCACGCCCTCCGATGCCCACGCCCACGCGCACTGCACGCCCCGTTTGCCTGGCCCTGCTCCTGCTGACGCTGGCGGGCTGCACTGCCACGCCGGAACAGCCCGCAGCGCCCGATGCCAGCGCTGCCGCAACAGCGGAGCAGGCCGAGCCTGCTCCTGCACCGGAACCCGTCTACAAGCCTTTTCCGGACGACGCGCTCTATCCCCTGCTGGTGGCAGAGCTCTCGGCAAGGAGCGGGCACGTCGACGTCGCCCTCGAGAACTACCTCCAGCAGGCCCGCGCCACACGTGACCCCGGCATCGCGGCGCAGGCCACGCGCATCGCCAGATACCTGAAGAACCCCGCAGCCGTACTGGAGGCTTCGCTGATCTGGGCCGAGGCGCAGCCCGACAGTCCCGAGGCACGCTATACCGCGGCCACGGAACTCACCCGCGCTGGTCGCCTCAAGGAGGCGATGACGCAGATGCAGGCGCTCTATGCGACGGGCGCCGGCGCGAATTTCACCGCCATCGCCGCGAGCGCGCTGGACGCACCCGAGGCAGATCGCAAGGCGCTGCTAGACACCCTCAGCCAACTGGGCGAGGACGTCACCAACGACGTTCGGGTGGCGCGCGCCGTGCTGGCACAGAGCCTGGGCGACAACGACGGAGCCCTTGCGCTCACCGGGCGCGTGCTGAAAGAGGAACCTGGAAACTATCAGGCCGTGCTGATCGAGGCGCAGGTCTACCAGAACCGCGGCGAAACAGAAAAAGCGCTCACCCGCATCAAGGCCGCGCTGGAGGCCGAACCGGGCAACGACCGATTGCGGCTGCAGTACGCCCGCATGCTCGCTCGCAGCGATCTCGACGGCGCCGCCGAGCAGTACGGAACATTGCTGCGTAACGCCCCGGACGACGCCGAACTGCGGCTTTCTCTCGCGCTGGTCTACCGCGAGAAAAAAGATTTCCCCCGTATGCGCGCCGAACTGGAGACCCTGCTGGCCGCAGGCCGGCAGGAGGACGCAGTGCACGTCTATCTGGGCGAGGACGACGAGCGCCAAGGCAACGCCGACGCGGCGATGGACCACTATCTCGCCGTGACGCCCTCCCCTGCATTTCCCATGGCGATCACGCGTGCCGGCGAACTGAAGTTCAAGGCCGGCGGCCCTGAAGCACTCGACGCCGCCATGAAACGCTTCCGCTCGCGCTGGCCCGAACACGACACCCGCATCGTGCTGCTGCAGTCGGAAATGCTCGTGGATCACGCGTCCTATGACGCTGCATGGACACTGCTGAGTACGGCCCTTGCCGACACGCCGGAAGATCCCGCGCTCCTCTACGCCCGCTCGATGGTCGCCGAGAAACGCCGCGACATTCCCGGCCTCGAGCGGGACCTGCGCGAGATGATCCGCCTCGATCCGAACAGCGCCCTGGCCCTGAACGCGCTTGGCTATTCCCTCACCAACCTGACTGACCGCCACGCCGAAGCGCTCGAACTGATCAGCCGCGCGCTCGCGCTCAAATCCGATGACCCCGCCATTCTGGACAGCATGGGCTGGGTGCACTTCCGCATGGGCCAACTGGACAAATCCCTCGTCTATCTGCAAGACGCCTTCGCCCGCTTCCCGGATCACGAAGTGGCCGCGCATCTGGGCGAAGTGCTCTGGACCATGGGCCGCAAGGAAGAGGCGCTCGATGTCTGGAAGAAAGGCCTCAAAGGCACGCCCGACAGCCCCATCGTGCATGAATCCATGAAGCGCCTGGGCGCACCGGAGCCCAAGCGCTGATGCGCCGCACGCTCCTTGCCGGGCTGGCCCTGCTGGCACTGCTCGGAGGTTGCGCGCAGCAACCCGTGAAAGAGCCCGCTGACTGGGCGGCGCACCGTGATGCGGTCTCGGCCCGCGCCTCCTGGGATCTGCAAGGCAAGATCGGTTTGCGCTCACCCGGGCATTCGGGCAGTGCCTTCCTCAGCTGGAACCAGCAAAGCGACACCTTCAAGCTGGTATTGAGCGGCGCACTGGGGCTGGGCCGGCTGGTGCTCGAGGGCGATGCTACGGGCGTGAGTTGGCAGGGCAAGGACGGCAAGACGCGCCATCACCCGGACGCCTCGGTGATGATCGCCGAAGCTTGGGGCTGGACGGTGCCCGTGAGCGCGCTGAGATTCTGGGTGCGTGGCATTCCCGACCCCTCCCTCCCCGTCGAAGATCAGGTACTGGAGCGAGGGCTTGCCACGCGCTTCAGGCAATCGGGCTGGACCGTGACGCCCGAGAACTACAGCGATGCCGCAGGCATCAGCCTGCCGGGACGCGTGCGCCTGCAGGGCCAGGGCGCGGCGCTCACGGTGTCGATCAGCCGCTGGACCTTCCCGCCGGCCTGATGCACATGCTGACACTGCCCGCACCCGCCAAACTGAACCTGTTCCTGCACATCACCGGGCGGCGCTCCGATGGCTACCACCTGCTGCAGACGGTGTTCCAGTTGCTCGACTTCGGCGACGAACTCTCGTTCGATTCACGCGCAGACGGGGTCATCCACCTGCAAAGCGATCTGGCCGGTGTGGATCCGGAAGGCAACCTCGTGGTGCGCGCCGCCCGCGCCTTGAGAGCACGCACAGGCAGTGCGCAAGGCGCGGACATCCGGCTGCACAAGCGCACGCCCGTGGGCGCCGGCCTCGGCGGCGGCAGCTCGGATGCCGCCACCACGCTGCTGGCACTGAACAGTCTCTGGGGCTGCGGCCTCGGAATCGACGAACTCGCGCGGATGGGGCTCTCACTGGGCGCCGATATACCTGTTTTCGTGCGGGGAAGAAGCGCTTGGGCCGAGGGCGTGGGTGAAGTGCTACGTCCGATCGAATTGCCCGCGCGCTGGTACCTTGTGATCTACCCCGGATGCCCGGTGAATACTGCCGGGATTTTCAAAGACCCCCAATTGACACGTTCTACCCCCGAAATCACAATGGCCGCCTTTTTGGGGGGCCACGGTCATAACGACTGTGAGCCCGTCGCCAGCAGGATGAACCCGGAAATCGCCCGGGCCCTTGCCTGGCTCGCGGGCTACGGAGCAGCCCGCATGAGTGGCACCGGAAGCGCCGTCTTCGCCGCCTTCGAAGACGAGCAAGCAGCACAGGAAGCAGCTGCATCGGTGCCGATGGAATGGACGCGGTTCGTGGCACTCGGCCTCGACCGCTCACCGGTGCACTCCGCACTCGGATTGTGAATCGCCTGGGGCGTCGCCAAGTGGCTAAGGCAGCGGGTTTTGATCCCGCCATTCGTAGGTTCGAGTCCTACCGCCCCAGCCAATACTCCCTACCGGGAACGCCTGTGACGACGAGGGACGACGACGTGCCCGAAATGATGGTATTCACCGGCAGTTCGAACCCCGAACTCTCCCAGCATATCGTCCAGAAACTGGGGCTGCGCCTCGGTAGCGCGACGATCGGCCGCTTCAGTGACGGCGAGACCAGCATCGAGATCGACGAGAACGTCCGCGGC
>JBILEG010000274.1:0-5142 GCA_044352225.1 Pseudomonadales bacterium
GGACTGTTCGCGACGGGCCGCGCGCCCCTCGCCGGCCGGTTCGCGCACCAGCAAGCGGCAATCGATGGGGCCGTTGCGGATGCGGTACTGCCGGGCACCGCGCAGACCCAACTGATCGGCGAGGGGAGCCTCCGGCGCGAGAATCGCGACGCGCCAGTCGGCGAACTCCTCACGACAGAGTTCACCCAACCGGCTGTAGAGTTTCGCCATCGCCGCCTCGGAGGCGGCCCCTAGCCGTTCGCCATAGGGCGGGTTGCAGACCAGAAGACCGCGCGGGCGCTCCCGCAGAGATCCGGGCCGGCCCTCTTCCATGACATCGGCGGTCGAGAAACGCAGTTGCTCACCGAAGCCGGCACGCACTGCATTGCCGCCAGCGATCTCGATCACACGCGCGTCACGGTCAGCACCGATGAGCATCGGCAATCGCGGCGTGCCCTCCATGCGCGCCTGCCGTGCCTGCTCTCGCAGCCGTGCCAGCAGCAGTTGATCGTGGCCGACCCAGTCGGGTGAGCCGCAGTCACGACGCTCGCCGGGGGCGGCACCCGCTGCCATCAACGCAGCCTCGATCAGGAAGGTGCCGGAGCCGCAGAGCGGATCGAACAGGGCCGCGCCCTCGGCGCACAGGGCGGGCCAGCCGGCCCGCAGCAAGACGGCAGCAGCAAGGTTCTCGCGCAGCGGCGCAGCGCCCGCAGCGGTGCGATAGCCGCGGCGGTGGGCCGGGCCGGAGATATCGATCCCGAGGCTGATGCGGTCCCGGTGGAGCCTGGCCACCAGACGCAGGCCCGGTGCGTCCAGATCGACGCCGGGCCGGGAGCCGCGCAGCGCTCGCAAGCGGTCGACAACACCATCTTTGACTCGACGGGCACCGAAGAGCGTGTGACGGAGGGTGTCGGAGGTACCAATGAAATCCACGGCCAGCGTGGTCTCGGCAGGGAAATGCTCTTCCCAGGGCACATCCATTACCCCTGCATGGAGCTCGGCCTCGTCACGCGCGGGGATGTCGGCAACCAATAACAGCACCCGCCCCGTGACACGGGACCACAGGCAGGCGCGGTAGGCATCCTCGAGCGAGCCGCCAAAAACGGCACCGCCGGCCGTGGCGCGCGCGGCGCCCACACCCGCTGCGGAGAGATCCGAGACGAGCAGTTCCTCGAGACCGCGCGGCGCGGTCGCGAAAAACTCCTTATGCCGCTTTCTGCTATCCACGCCCATGAATATCCCGAACAGGTCTTCGACAGTTCGTCGTCATTTTGCTGTCATCCACGTAGCGCGCACAGGCGCGGCGTCCCCAAGGAATACCGCTTCAGCAGTGAGGTAACGATGAAACGCAGCAGACGCAGCCCGGACACGCGGCTCTTCAATCGAGGCTATCAATCCGGAGCCAGCGGCCGGTCACAGGACATCTGCCCGCACGAAAAGCCCGAGCACCGCGCCAACTGGATGGCGGGCTGGCGCGCCGGGAGGGGGGACCGGCTCTCGGGCATGACGGGCGTGGCGGGGCTGCAACTCCAACCCGTCTGATCGCGCGCGGCTCTCGGATCTCACGCGCCCCGAAGGCGATGGCCGCAGCCGTTGCCACGGGCAGGCCGTACCTGCTGCCGGCACGGTACTATGGAACCTCCGGGCAGTGACCCGGTCCAAGCCCCGCCCACCACCTTCGGGACATGTCCTCACGTGAGCGAAACCAGCGCATCCTTCGCGGAACTCGGAAACTGGCTGAGAGGCCGGGTAGTAGGCCAGGAGGCCCTCGTCGAGCGTCTGCTCGTGGCGCTTCTGGCCGATGGACACCTGCTGGTCGAAGGCGCCCCCGGCCTCGCCAAGACGCGCGCCATCCGCGAACTCGCGCGGGCCATCGAGGGAGACTTCCAGCGCATCCAGTTCACACCCGATCTGCTGCCCGGCGACATCACCGGCACGGAGGCCTACCGGCCCGAGGACGGGAGCTTCCGCTTCCAGCGCGGGCCCGTGTTCCACAATCTGGTACTCGCCGACGAAATCAACCGCGCGCCGGCAAAAGTGCAGTCCGCCCTGCTGGAAGCGATGGCCGAGCGTCAGGTGAGCGTAGGCGGACTCACCCACGCATTGCCCCCACTGTTCCTCGTGATGGCCACGCAGAACCCCATCGAGCAGGAAGGCACCTATCCGCTGCCCGAGGCGCAACTCGACCGCTTCCTGTTGCACGTGCGCGTGGGTTACCCAGCGCGGGATGCCGAACAACGGATCCTGCGCATCGCACGCGACGAAGCCGCAGGCGGCAGTGGCGAGCCACCTCCGGGTATCAGCCAGAGCGCGGTGTCTGCCGCACGGCGGGAACTGCTTGCGCTGCACATGGCCGAGGCCGTGGAGGAATACATCATCCAGCTCGCGCTGGCGACACGGGAATCACCCGTCCTCGCCCGCTGGCTCGACTACGGCGTGAGCCCCCGCGGCACCATCGCACTCGACCGCTGCGCGCGCGCCCACGCCTGGCTCGCAGGGCGGGACTTCGTCGGGCCTGATGATGTGCAGTCCGTCGTTCACGATGTATTCCGCCACCGGCTGATCTCGAGCTTCGACGCGGAGGCCGCAGGCAAGAGCTCCGACGCGGTGATCGACGAACTCCTCGGCCTCGTGCCAGTAGGCTGAACGTGCCGCCGCGCCCCCATGCACGGCCGCGTGCATCACTGCCTGCGCGCGGCGTGCACTGCAATCTTCAGGAGCTCACGCTGCTGCGCGTGCGCGCCGCATCCCTGGACCTCGCCACCCCGCGCAGCGCCGCCCGAGCGACGGGCAGCGGCGCGCCCAGCCGCCAGCGCGGGCGCGGACTGGAGTTCGAAGAGGTGCGCGCCTACGCGCCCGGAGACGACGTGCGCACCATCGACTGGCGCGTCAGTGCCCGCACGGGGCGCGCCCACACGCGGCTGTTCCGTGCGGAGCGGGAACGGCCCGTGTACCTGCTGCTGGACCAGCGCCATTCCATGTTCTTCGGCACACGCGGCTCGATGAAATCCGTGCAGGCAGCGCATGCGGCCGCGCTGCTTGCGTGGGCCGCGCTCGCCGGCGGGGATCGTGTCGGAGGTCTGGTACTCGGCAGCGCAGGCCGGCAGGAAAGCCGCCCGCGGCGCAGCAGGCGCGCAGTGCTCGAATTCCTGCGCATTGCCTCGGAGGCCAACGCGGGTCTCGGGCCGACCGTCTCGTCTGCAGAGGCGGATCAGCCGGGGCTCGCGGGAGCGCTCAGCTCACTGCGTCGCCTCGCACGCCCGGGCGCGCTGATACTGCTCCTCAGCGACTTCCACGACTGGGATCCGGACTGCGAACTCCAGCTGAAACTTCTTGCACGGCATTGCGAAGTCCACGGGCTGGAAGTGCACGACCCGATGGAACGCTCGCTGCCGCCCGCAGGCATGGCGATGTTCAGCGACGGGCGCCTGCAGGTGCTGGCGGACACCGCTTCAGCCGGCTTGCGCGAGGCATATGCGCACGAGTCCGTGCAGCGGCTCGCGCGGCTCGAAGAGAGCTTCCGCACGGCGCGGGCACGGCTCACTCCCCTCCCTACTGGTACCGATGCGGCCGAGGTCCTTGGCCGCTGCTATGCGCGGCGACGGGGTGCATGAAGACCGACCCGCTCGCCGCCCTGCGCCCACTGCACCTCCCCGAGGCAGTGGGCTGGTGGCCGCCCGCACCGGGATGGTGGCTGGCGGCGGCGCTCGCGCTGCTCGCTGTGTGGCTGGCCGCGGGGGCGCTGCTGCGATATCTGCGCCGCAACCGTTACCGGCGCGCGGCACGGCGGGAACTCGCGCAAGCACTGCGCGAGGCGCTGGCTCAGGGTGACACGGGCGCCTTCCTCGCACATGCCGCGACAATACTGCGCAGAGCAGCACTCTGCCGCTACCCGTCGGCGGAGGTCGCGTCGCTTCACGGGCACGACTGGTTGCTCTTCCTCGATCGCAGCGCCCGCATGCAAGGCTTCGTCGAGGGGCCGGGCGAGGCATTGGGCTTGGGCGCGTATGCGCCAGGCGCATCCTGCGACCCACCCGCACTGGAGCGGCTATGCCGACGTTGGCTGCGGAGGCACCGGTGATCGAATTCCAGATGCCCTGGGTTGCCGCACTGCTCCCACTGCCGTGGCTTTTGCGGCGCCTGCTGCCGCCAGCGCCGGGCAATGCGCCGGGGATCTACTTCCCCGATACCGCACGCCTCGAAGGGCTGAACGGGGGCGCATCCGGAGATCTGCCGAGACGCGCGCGTGCGGGCCTGCTGTGGCTGATCTGGGGGCTTCTGCTACTCGCCGCCACAGGCCCCCGATGGCTTGGCGAGGAAGTCTCGCTTCCCGCCTCGGGCCGTGACCTGATGCTGGCAGTCGACATCTCCGCGAGCATGGAAACCGCCGATCTGGAACTGAACGGGCGCCCCGCGGACCGTTTGCGGGTGGTGAAATCCGTGGCAGGCGAGTTCCTGCGCCGGCGCGATGGCGACCGCGTGGGTCTGATCCTGTTCGGCTCCAGCGCGCACCTGCAGGCACCGCTCAGTTTCGACAGAAGCACGGTGGGTCAGTTGCTCGAGGAAGCACAGATCGGATTTGCCGGTCGCAACACCGCAATAGGCGATGCACTTGCCATCGCGGTCAAACGCCTGCGGGACCGTCCCGAGGGCAGCCGCGTGCTCATCCTGATGACAGACGGCGCGAACACGGCAGGCGAAATCCCGCCGCGCGAGGCCGCTGACCTGGCGGCGCGCTCGGGGCTGCGGGTCTACACCATCGGGATCGGCGCGGAAAGCATGGAACTGCCGGGGCTTCTGGGAGGCATGTTCGGAGCGCGACGCATCAATCCATCGGCGGATCTGGACGAGGACACCCTGCGCTACATCGCACAGCAGGGAAATGGCCGCTACTTCCGTGCACGAGACCGGCAGGAGCTCGAGGCGATCTACGCGGAGCTCGACCGTCTCGAACCCGTGGAGCAGGACGCCGACGCGCGACGTCCGATGAGTTCTCTCGCTCACTGGCCACTCGCTGCGGCCTTCCTTGCATCCGTGGCCCTGGCGCTGGCGAACCTGCTCGCGCGACGCATTCCTGCCACAGGAGCGCATCCATGATTGCGGCGCTGGAGGCGTTCCATTTCCTGCGCCCGTGGTGGCTGCTGGCATTGCTGCCCGCGGCTG
>JBILEG010000275.1:0-5138 GCA_044352225.1 Pseudomonadales bacterium
GTTCCGAGGAGGGCGCTGTCCTGCTGCTCCGGGAGGACGTCGGTCGTCACAACGCCCTGGACAAACTGATCGGCGCATTGGTGCGCGCGGGCCTCGATACTGCCAAAGGCTTCGCGCTGGTTTCGAGCCGGGCGAGTTACGAGATGGTGACTAAGGCGGCGCGCGCCGGGATGCGCATGCTTGTTGCGGTTTCGGCGCCCACCACGCTGGCCGTGAGCCTAGCGGAGCAATCCAATCTGAGCCTTGTCGCTTTTGCACGACCCGGAAAATTTTCTGTCTACACGGTGCCCGCGCGCATCGATACCTGAACGGAATGCATGCCATGTCCCATCACGAACGCGATCACGCCCTGCAGATGCTCGAGCAGATCTGTGCGAACTACTGCTGGGAGAAAGACACTGCCGTTGCGGCAGCGGCGGTGGCATCCCACATCAAGCGTTTCTGGACACCCGCCATGCGGCGCACCCTGTGCTCCGCTGTTGAGGCCGGCGAAGTGTCGCCTTCGGAACTCGCCGGGCGCGTCGTTCCCCTCATCGCCTGAGCGTCGCGCTTACTGCGAGCGGATGAGTGCCGCGGACCCGGGCTCGCGTACAATTCGTCCGCCACCCGATACCCACAGGAGAGTTTCCGATGCACATCGGCTTCAGTTCCATGAACACGCTGCTTGATCCCTCGCCGGCCATTCTGGCCAAGGCGCTCGAGGATCGCGGCTTCGAGTCCCTGTGGTACGGCGAGCACAGCCACATTCCTTGCGCCATGAAGACGCCCTATCCGGGCGGTGGCAACCTGCCCGAGCCCTACAAGATCATGATGGATCCCTACGTGTCGTTGATGGCAGCTGCGGCTGCGACGACGCGCTTGCGCATAGGCACCGGGATCGCGCTCATGCTGGAGCGCGACGTGTTCTCGCAGGCCAAGACCATTTCCACGCTCGATCATCTCTCGGGTGGCCGCGTAGAGATCGGGGTGGGCGTGGGCTGGAACGAAGAAGAGTTCGACAACGTGAGCCGGCAGCCCTGGAAAAAGCGCTACGGCGTCCTGCGTGAGACCGTTGCCGCGACACGCGCACTCTGGCGCGACGAGCAGGCGGAGTTCCACGGCGAGTACATCGATTTCGATGCGGTCTGGTGCTCGCCCAAGCCCTTGCAGGCAGGTGGACCGCCGGTGATTTTCGGTGCCATGGGGCCGTTGGGCACGCGCCACGCGGCCGAGTGGGCCGACGGCTGGTTCCCTGTGGATTTCGCGCTGCCCGACGTGGCTGCCTCGGTGGCGGCCTTCCGGCAACAGGTGAAGGAATTCGGCCGTGACCCGGATGCCGTGAAGATCACGCTGCAGGCGATGATGCACCCCACGCTGGACGACCTGAAGCGCTACCGCGACGCGGGCATCTACCGCGTCAACGTGGGTGTCTCGGTGGATTTGTGGGACAAACCTGACGCCGTGATGCCGATGATCGACCGCTACGCGGAACTGATTCCGCAGATCTGATTCGTTGGGGGGCGTCAGTCTGGCTTGATCCAGGGGTCGAGCGCGAGATTGATGCCCTCTTCGATGAAGTCTTCGTTGTCGAGGATCTTTTTCGAGCGCATCCAGCGCGGCGTCGAACCCTTGAGATCCAGCGTCTCGGTGACCTCGATGCCGCCTGCGCCGCTGAAGAGCTGTTGCAGTTTCAGATCCAGCACCTTGATGTTGATGCTGACGGCATCCACACCCTGAACCCAGTTGAAGTCACCCGTGATGCCTTCGCCGCCACGGGTGGCTGGCTTGCGCCCCACGCCCATGAAATACGCCATGTGGTTGCCCGAGGGATTGAAGTAGACCTGCTGCTCCTCCAGGTTGGTGAAGACCACGCCCTGCGCCTGGGTGTTCGCCGCCAGCCAGGTCACGGCTTCCGCCAGCACGTACTGCAGCGCCTGCATGTTCAGCCTGCCGGTGGTGGGGTTGTAGGGCTCGCCCCACTTGCGCACGCCCTCGCGCCAGGCCTGCTCGAACTCCGTGCCGGGTTGCAGCTGGTAGCCGGCGGCACGCAGACGATCTGCCACGAGTGCATCGATGCGCTCCTCGTGCTCGGCAAGATAGGCGCGGCTGGGTTTGCCCAGGTTGATATGCGCGATCACCAGACGGCCGAACTGTGTCTTGTCGGCCAGCCGCGGGTCGTACTCTGATTTGACGCGTGTGGCGGCCGCACCGCCGCCGCCGTCACCGATCCCGCCACCTCCGCTGGAGCAGCCGGTGACGAGCAGCAGGGCGGAGACGAGCAGGGCGATGATGCGCATGGGGGCGGTTCCTGTGGGGGCGGCGCGATCATAGCAACGCGGCTTGCCGCGGGGAACGGCCCGTGTTTCCATCGGGCCCATGAGCATGATTCTGCATACACGCATCGCGGGCGAGGCGGAGCGCACGGTGGTGTTGCTTCACGGCTTGCTTGGCCTTGGCAGCAATCTGGGTGCGATCGCTCGCGCGCTGGCTCAGCAGGCGCGGGTGATATCTCCCGATCTGCGCAACCACGGACAGTCTTTTCGCGCCCCGGGCATGCAGTATCGCGAACTCGCTGCGGATCTTGCCCGCACGCTGGACGCCCTCGGCGTCGAGCGGGCCGCTCTGCTCGGGCATTCGATGGGCGGCAAACTCGCGATGCAATTCGCGCTCGACTATCCCCAGCGCTGCGAACGATTGCTGGTCGCGGATATCGCGCCCGTCGCCTACGCAGCGCACCACGGGCCGGTGTTCGATGCGCTGGAGGCGATTGCCCTGTGCCCGGAAGCGGACCGACGCGAGACGGCGCGATTGCTGGAGGAGCGTCTCCCGGATCCCGCGCTCGTGTCCTTGCTGCTCATGCACCGCGAGCGTGTTGCGGACGGCACCTGGGCCTGGCGCCTCGGTCTGCGCGAGATCATCGAAGGCTATCCCGCGATTCTCGCGCCGCCCGCCTCAGGCTCCAGTGGTGATCGGTGGGACGGACCTGCCTTGTTCCTGCGTGGTGAACGCTCGGACTATGTGCAGCCCGTGCATCAGTCGGCGATTCTCGGTCTCTTTCCCCGCGCGGTGACGGAAACCCTTTCCGGGGCCGGCCACTGGCTGCACGCCGAGGCCCCTGATCGCTTCATTCCGCGCGCCTGCGCGTTCCTGCTTGCCTGATGGCGGTGTTTAGCGCTTGATCTGCGAGTCGAGCATCTTCGCCAACTTCGGCCCGAACGGGGGCAGCGTTCCCGCGAGTTTCGGCAGATTCACGCGGCCCTCTGTGTACACGCCCTTTGCGTGGCTGAAGGTGCGGAAGCCGTCGAAGCCGTGGTAGTGCCCGATGCCGCTGCCACCCACGCCGCCGAACGGCAGATCGTCGCAGGCGAAGTGCATCAGCACGTTGTTCACCGAGGCGCCGCCCGAGATCGTCTCGCGAAGCACCCGTTCGCGTTCGGCGCCGTCGCTGCCGAAGTAGTAGAGCGCGAGCGGGCGCGCCCTTCCGTTCACGAAAGCGATGCAGCGTGTGATGTCCCGGTAGGTTCTGAGCACCAGCACGGGCCCGAAGATCTCCTCCTGCATCAGCCTGCAGGCTTCCGGCGGATCGATCACGAGGTGAAGCGGTATCTTGCGCACCGCGGCGTCAGACCAGTCCTCGGTGGCCGGGTTCAGGTCCAGCACGCGCACGCCCGCCGCACGCACTTCCTCGATGGCGCTGCGAACCCGCTCGAAGTGGCGCGCGTTGATCATCGCGTTGTAGTCCGGATTCAGTGCCACAGACGGGAACTGCCCTGCGAAGGTCCGGCGCGCGGCGTCGATGAAGGCTTCGAGCCGTGCCTCAGGCACGAAGGCATAGTCCGGCGAGATGCAGAGTTGCCCCGCGTTCTGTGCCTTGCCGGTGATGATCTTGTCGGCGGCCTCGTCGATGTCGGCGCCGATACCGATGAACACCGGCGACTTGCCGCCGAGCTCCAGCGTCACCGGCGTGAGGTTCTCGGCGGCTGCACGCGCGACCATGCGCCCGATCGAGGTCGCCCCCGTGAAGAGCAGATGATCGAAGGGCAGCGAGGCGAATGCTGCGCCCGCCTCGGGGCCACCGGTCACGACCGCGACTTCCGTGGGATCGAAGTAGCGCGATATGAGCTCCTTCGTGAGCGAGGAGGTGGCAGGCGTGAACTCCGAGGGCTTCACCATCACGCGGTTGCCCGCACCCAGCATGTCGGCCATCGGGCTGAACACCATGCCGACGGGAATGTTCCAGGGCGTCATGTTCCCGACCACGCCCTTGGGCTGGTAGTAGACCTTGGCCCGGGAACCGAAGAGGTTCATGGGCACGGGCGCCGAGCGTTTTTCGGGCTTCATCCAGCGCTTCAGGTTCTTCTTTACGTGCTTCAGGTTGCCCACCGATGTCATGACTTCCGACATCCGCGTCATGTAGGGCGATCGGCAGCCGTAGTCTTCCGAGAGAGCGGCGCAGATCGCGTCCTGGTTGTCGACCAGCAGCGCGATCGCCCGGTCGAGGCGATCGATGCGGGTGCCGTATTCGACATGCCCCTCGAGTTCGAAGGCGCGGCGCTGG
The DNA here is from genome assembly GCA_044352225.1 of Pseudomonadales bacterium. Classification (GTDB taxonomy): domain Bacteria; phylum Pseudomonadota; class Gammaproteobacteria; order Pseudomonadales; family UBA5518; genus UBA5518. The sequence continues at coordinate 4,538 of JBILEG010000275.1, forward strand.
AGTTCCAGCAATTGCAGCATCTCGCTGCGGGTGGTGTCGGCGGTGATGTACATGGTGATGGCTCCCGGGTGGCGCGCAGCGCGCGTGGGCGGAGTAGGTCAGCGCTCGTCTTCGACGAGCATGTCGGCGGCTTTCTCGCCGATCACGCAGCAGAGCGCATGGGTGTTGCCGCTGATGATGCGGGGGATCACGGATGCATCGGCGATGCGCAGGCCTTCGAGGCCGTGCACGCGCAACCGGTGATCCACCACGGCATCTTCGCCGCTACCCATCGCGCAGGTACCGACGGGGTGATAAACAGACTGCGCCTCGCGACGGATGAACTCGAGTATGTCCTCGTCACTCTGGCAGAAACGCCCCGGGCGGAGTTCCTCGTCACGGAAATGGTCGAGCACCGGGGAGGCAAAGATCTCGCGAACGCGACGCACGGCGTTGATCGTGGCGCGGCGGTCGGCTTCGGTGGCGAGGTAATTGGCGCGGATAGCGGGCGCGTAGTCTGGCGCTGCTGAGCGCAGGTGCACGCTGCCGCGACTCTCCGGGCGCAGATGGCAGACCGTAGCGGTGGTGCCGGGCACCGTCACCATGTTGCCGCGTTCGTCCG
>JBILEG010000020.1:0-16207 GCA_044352225.1 Pseudomonadales bacterium
AGGCTCTGGCGGTAGACCGACACGGTCTCCCAGGGGCCCAGCAGCGGTTTGACCACTGCCAGCAGCGCCTCGGGATCCGCGCTCCGCACTTCGATGACGCGCGTGTCAGCCTGTGCGCCGAGCGCGTTCAGCAAAGACATCAGCATCAGGAACGCTCTCATACTTGCCCTCTCCCCACGTAAACCGATGCTGACCTAGACTCCCGGCAGAGTGCCATCAGGAGTCCCGACATGCCCACCCCGGTCAGATGCCCCTGGCTTGATCTGTCGAAGCCGCTGTACGTGCGCTATCACGACGAGGAATGGGGTGTCCCCGTGCACGACGACCGGGCCATGTTCGAGCACCTGTCGCTCGAGTGCGCACAGGCGGGGCTCAGCTGGTACACGGTTCTTTCCAAGCGCGAGAGTTACCGACGGGTGTTCTGCGGGTTCGATCCCGCGAGTATCGCCGCCTTCGGCCCCGCTGACGTGGAGCGTCTGCTCGGGGATCCCGGGATTATCCGAAACCGGGCGAAGATCGAAGCGGTCATCGGCAACGCCCGCGCCTGGCTCGATTTGCAAGCGCGCGAGGGATCGTTTGCGGCGTTCCTGTGGGGGTTCGTGGGCGGTTCGCCGCGTGTGGCTGAGCGCCGTCATCTCGCGGACTATCCGGTAACGACCGAGACCTCCGACGCACTCGCTCGTGAACTGAAGCGGCGCGGTTTCCGCTTCGTGGGCAGCACGAGTTGCTATGCGCACATGCAGGCAACGGGGATGGTCAACGATCACGTGCTGGACTGCTTCCGGCGCGAGGAGATCATTTCGGACTACGGCGCTTCCGGCGCCTAGCTCCGGCGGGTGCGGGGCTGCTCTCGCCGGTCGCGGTGCTTGGTTCGTTCTGCATCAGCCCGAGCCCCATCTCGAAGGCTTGCCGCGTGAACGCGAGCAGGCGCGCCCAGTCGGCGTCGGGCAGTGCACGCGCCGCATCGTGGCGGCGGAAAATGTTGATGAAATCCCGCTCGCGCTCGAGTTGCAGCGGGAGCGCGTCGACACCCAACTCTTCGAGCACGGCCCAGAGTCGAGGCTGGTAACTGCGCGCCATGCGGAGCACGAAAGGGAGCGGGTCATTGCGCGCCAGCAGCGAAGCGAGCCGGAGAATCAGCTCCATCGAGAGAATCTCCCGGCCATCCTCAACGGCTTCCCAGACGCTCTTGTCGCGCAGATCAAGCGCCTTGGCGATATCCGAGGCAGTCAGCCCTGCTACCTGCCGGACGTCGCGTAGCGAATCTCCGGCCATCGCCATCATGCGCAGTTGCTCCGGTGTACGGACCGGGACTCTCGCTGCTGCATCGCGGCCGACGCCTGCCATGCGCAGGGCCGAGTCGGCGAGCGTGCCGATTGTGGCCACCCATGGGGAAACGGGGGCTGGCCCTTGCTTTTCCGCGGCGCGTTGCCGCGAACGCGGCGCGGATTTCCGGGTAGTGGGAACACCTGAACCCTTAGCCGTGCGCTTGCTTGCCGTCACCGGGGTGCCTCAGATCGCGCCGGTCTTTGTGACGAGCGAGGTGTCGACGTACAGCACCAGTGATTGGCCCGTTCGGATCAGGGGCTTGCGCTTGTCGATGCCGTTCCAGGCCATCAACTGCGTGACCCCGACCTTGTAACGTCCCGCGATGCGGTACAGCGAGTCGCCGGGCCTGACCTTGTACGCGAGCTTTTGTGTGGCGGGGCGCTGTTTTGTGGAGGCGATATCGCTCGGTTTTGATGATGTACGGGCCGCACTCTCGCGGGTTGGTTTTTTGGGAGAGGCAATGGATTCGGACGCGCGCAAATGCAGGCGCTGTCCTGGCTTCAGCACCGCATCAGACGCGAGGCCGTTCAGCGCGAGAAGGGTCTCAACCGGCACTTTTTGCTGGCGGGCGATGCGCCACGGATTATCCCCGGGCTTCACGTGGTAGATCCCGCGTCGGTCGAGATCGACTGAGGCGGTGGTGGGGAAGACCTCCGGTGGGAGTGCTGCATCGGCGGGAAGCTTGAGGTATTCACCAGCCACGATGCGATCGTTGCGCAGGCCGTTAAGGGTGCGAAGTGTTTCCGTGCTGGTTTCGTGCAATCTCGCAATGCCTTTCAGCGTGTCACCTCGCCGGACGCGGTATTGCGGCAGTGGCCCCGCCGCGCTTGCGGGCAACGTTTCCAGCGCAGCGAGGAACTCATCCTTGCTGTCTGCCGGTACCAGCAGCGTCGTGCTGCCCGTCGGCGCAGTCATTCCGCGCCGGAGTGCGGGATTCAGACGCAACAACTCTCCGCCGTCGATGCCGGCCTCGGTGGCAGCACGCCGCAAATCCACGTGGCTGTCGACTTCGACTTCGGCAATGGCGGGCTTGTCCGGTATGCGGGCAAGAGAAACGCCGTGATCATCGGGGTTTTCCAGCACGCGACTCAGGGCCAGAAGTTTTGGCACGTACTCGCAAGCCTGTTGGGACAGCGGCAGTGACCAGTAATCCGTTGGTTTGCCGAGACGGCGGTTGCGTTCGATTGCCCGCTCCACGTTTCCTTCGCCGGTATTGTATGCCGCGAGTGCCAGATACCAGTCGCCATCGAAGCGCTCGTGCAGGTCAGAGAGGTAGTCGAGCGCGGCCTCTGTGGAGGCCACCACATCGCGTCGTCCGTCGTACCAGCGGTTCTGTTCAAGCCCCATGCGTCGCCCCGTGTCGGGGATGATCTGCCACATGCCCGCAGCCTGACTCCTGCTGGTCGCATTCGGGTTGTAGGAGCTCTCGACGACCGGGAGGAGGGCCAGTTCCAGCGGCATCTTGCGGCTCTCGAGTTCGCCCACTACGTAATGCAGGTAGGGCGATGCATTCGTGCCCACCATATCGAAGTGCCGCTGGCTGCTGTTCAACTGGCGCAGTTGCGTGGCGACCCGGCGTTCGTCGACCGAACCTTCCATGGCAAAGCCAGCCCTTACGCGATCCCAGACGTCACGCGCCTCCGAGTCGTCCCGGTAGGCGAGGGCCTGCGGGTCCAGCAGCGATTCGGGTACACACTGCGTGCCGCTGTCTCCGCTAGGCTCCTCTTGGGGCCAATACTGCAGCTGCGCATACAGATCGCTCCCCGAACCCAGATACCAGGGGGCGTCCCGGGTGTCCTTGACAGCACAACCCCCTAGCAGCAGGGCCAGGACCAGCAGCAAAGTCGGCACAGTTGTGAAAGCGAAACGCGGGGAGGCCATCAGCGGAAGACGTCTTTCCAGGACCGTATCTCTGCAAAGACATCTGCGGCGTCAACAAGTTCCCTTCCGGCGCGGCTGCAGGCGGCCTCACGTACGGTGGATTCACGACAACGCAGGAACGGATTGGTGGCAAGTTCCAGCGCCAGCGTGGATGGCAGGGTGGGCTCGTTGCGGGAACGTGCAGCGCTGTCTCGGACGTGACGCTGCTGCAGCGCTTCATTGCCGGGTTCGACTGCCTGCGCAAAACGCAGGTTCGAAAGCGTGTACTCGTGCGCGCAACAGACCCGGGTGTCGGGTGGCAGTGCTGCCAGTTGCAGCAGCGATGCGTGCATCATCGCGGGGTTACCCTCGAAGACTCGCCCGCAGCCCCCGGCAAAAAGCGTGTCGCCGCAGAAGAGGATGGGCGTTTGCCCAGATTCGCCGGGGAAAAAGAACGCAATGTGATCGAGCGTATGTCCGGGCACTGCTATGACCCGCGCGGTTTTGCCCAGAACCTCAAGGTGGTTTCCCGCCGCCACTGCGTGACTTACGCCCGCGTAGGGCGACTGCGCAGGGCCGAACACCGGCAAGGGCCCGAAGTGCTCCAGCAAAGCCCCCACGCCGCCTGTGTGGTCGGGGTGGTGGTGCGTAACGAGAATACAGCTGAGCCGCAAAGACCTTGACTCGAGCCAGTCGATGACGGGCCGTGCGTCTCCGGGGTCTACCGCGAGGGCGTTTCCTTGGGCGTCATCGAGCAACCAGATGTAGTTGTCGCTGAACGCCGGCACCGGGTGGATTTGCAGCATACGTGGCACGACGCCGGTTCCGGGCGGCCCATGATATAGTCCGGCCGGTGCGGCAGCCAAGCCTGCTCCACGACTCCCGATCCTTCCATTCCGGTGACAGCAACAGTGACCGACAGCGCTGATTCGTCCGACATCCTGGCGCGTGAGGACTGGCTCGAGCGCGGATTCGGCGCAGAAATCCTCGCGGCGGAGCGAGGGCTCGCCGCATCCAAGATGCCGGGGCTCTTCGGCTTTCACCTCATGCAACTCGGTATCAGCCGTCGCGTCAGCCTCTACGAGGAGAGCGTGGTGCGGCACCGCTTTCGCATCTCGGCCGAGCCGGGTGGCGAAGGTTGCATGGCGGTAGCTGCGCCCGAGAGCCTGCCTTTCGATGCCGACAGTATCGATGTTGCGCTCCTGCACCACGCGCTTGAGTACAGCCCCGATCCGCATCAGCTCCTGCGTGAGGCCGCGCGCGTTGTGGTGCCGCACGGACACATCGTGGTGATCGGCTTCAACCCCTGGAGCCTGTTCGGCCTGTGTTCACTCCCCGGCCGTTTTCTCGGACATCCGGTCTGGCGCAGCCGCCTGCTCGCAGTGCGGCGTGTCTGTGACTGGCTCAAGCTGCTCGACTTCGCTATCGATGATGTGCAGTACCGGGTGTTTTCCCCGCCCGTCGACAACGAGCGGGTTCTGCGGAAATTTCGCGCGATCGACGGGGGCGCTGCTCGCTGGAACCTGCCGGGAGGTGCGATCTACATGGTCCATGCGCGCAAGCAGCAGGGCGTCATCACCCCCTCGCGCGGGCTTCGCTGGCGAGCGCCGCGTTTTGCGGCCGTGCCCCTTGCAACGCCAAGTACCCGCAACCCCACGCTGCACTGAGCGATGACCACCAAAGAAGTCGTGATCTTCACTGACGGCGCGTGCCGAGGGAATCCCGGACCAGGTGGCTGGGGAGTTCTGTTGCGCTTCGGTGTCGTGGAGCGCGAACTCTGTGGCGGCGAAGGTCCGACGACCAACAACCGCATGGAGTTGATGGCTGCCATAAAGGGCCTTGAGGCACTGCGTGAGCCCTGTGTGGTGCAGTTGTTCACCGATTCCGAGTACGTGCGGCGCGGTATCACCGAGTGGATGCTGAAGTGGCGGAACAACGGTTGGCGGACGGCGGATCGCAAGCCCGTGAAGAACGCCGATCTCTGGCGTGAACTCGACGCGGAAGCCACCCGCCATCGGGTGAGTTGGCATTGGGTGAAGGGGCACGCCGGCCACCCCGAAAACGAACGCGCGGACGCGCTCGCCAACCGCGGTCTTGAGGATGCCCAGCGCGCGGCGAAACGAGGGACTCACGCATGAGCCGCCAGGTGATCCTCGACACCGAAACAACAGGGCTAGAGGTGTCCGCGGGTCACCGCGTCATCGAAATCGGCTGCGTGGAGCTTGTGGACCGAAGGCTCACCGGGCGCCATTTCCACCGCTACATCAATCCGCGTCGGGAGGTCGATCCGGGGGCGCTCGAGGTTCACGGCATCAGCAACGAGTTCCTCGCCGACAAGCCCCTGTTCGACCAGGTCGCGACCGAGTTCCTTGCCTTTGTGGCGGGTGCGGAACTCATCATCCACAACGCTGCGTTCGATATCGGTTTTCTCGATAACGAGCTCGGACTTCTGGGCGGCGGGACACGTCGCATCGGCGAGATCTGCGCCGTCATCGACACCCTGGCGATGGCGCGCTCGCGGCACCCGGGGCAAAAGAACCGGCTCGACGATCTGTGCCGTCGCTATGGCGTGGACAACTCGCAACGCGAACTGCACGGCGCCTTGCTTGACGCCGAGATCCTTGCGGACGTTTACCTTCGCATGACCGGCGGACAGACGGCTCTCGCGCTGGACGGGCAGGGCGATGCAATGCAGTCTTCGGGAAGTGGCGAGCTGGAGATACGCCCTGTACGCGCCGACCGGCCAGCGCTCGTCGTCCTGCGTGCAACATCGGCTGAGCGGGAGGCGCACCGGGATCGGCTGGCGCGGATCGGCAAGGGCGGCTCTTGCCTCTGGCCAGAGGAGACCGGGGGCGGTGCTTCGGGGGCTATACTCTGAGATCCGTCGGGCAAAAGCGTCGCCCAGGCATGGGCGCACATGACACGAGGAGTGCATTGCCGTGTCGTCACGAGTGATTCTGAACCCCGGCTCCCTGAATCTGGTGCGTCCGGAACTTGCCGTGCTCATCAAACAGGCGCAAGGCGAGTTCGACCTTGCGATGCAACCGGGCGAAGGACACGGGCTGGACACCTGCAGGTCGTTGCTCGCCCAGGTGGACGGAGTTCTCCGCCTGATCGAACTCGGCGATGCTGCCTGTCTGGCGCGCGAACTCCTCGATCTGCTCGCAACCCCTCCGGAGGCCGGTTCCCGTGCGGCGCAGGCGGCGGTGCATGTGTTTTTCGTTCTGTCACGCTATCTCGACTATCTGGCCGGACGCAGGCACGCGGTACCCGACCTGCTCGTCGATGAGATCAACGCGCTGCGCACCTTGCACGGCCGGCAGCCGCTCCCCGAGTGGCATTTCGCAGGCGGACTCGCCGATCAGGATGCCCACGCTCCGGGCGATCCGCGCCCGGCGCCCGATCAGATGGTTGTGCGGCGGCTTCGCCACATGTATCAGGTGGGGCTTCTGGGTCTGATCCGGGGCCGGGGCGATCCGGTTAACCACCATCTCGTCCAGCGCGCGGCCTCGCGGATGTTGCGTCTCTGCGGTGGCGGGTCCCAGGCCGATACGTGGTGGCTCCTTGATGCGCTGCTCGAGGTTTTCGCGGGAGGCGATCTTGCGCTCACGCCTGCGCGCCTGCGCCTGCTCGGGCGCGCCGATCGGCAGTTCCGGGCCCCCGGCAGGGACGCGCAGATGGATGAGGCTGAGCGTGGGGGGATCCTGCTGCTGCTGTCCAAAGGGCGTGGCTGTGCGAAGGCACGTGGCGTTTGTCAGGCTTTCGGGATCGAGCGCTCGCTCCCCGGGGACCGGGAGCTCGCAGAAGAGCGGCGCCTGCTCATGGGCACCTCTGTGGCCTCCGTCGATTCGATGGCGCGTGCCTTGCGCACGGATGTGCATGCCGTGAAGGCGGAACTCGAGCAGGCTGCGGCCGAGGGCTCACTTGGTGCCGCTGCGGCAGCATCTATCCGAGACACGTTGCGGCGTGTCTGCGGCACGCTTCGCGATGGCGGACTCGCGGGAACCGCGACCGCACTCGAGGCACAACTTGACCGCATTGCTCATCAGGGCGAAGACCTCAGCCGCGACGAGATCATGTCCGTCGCCGATGCCCTCGTCGGCATCGAGGCCACACTTACCGGCCTGTCCAGCGCGCAAGGGCTCGCCAGGGTGCTGCGTGAGCAGATGCGAGGCGAGGGCGGCGAGGAGGCGGGACGGCAGTTGCTGGACGAGGCACGCGTCACGATGCTGACTACTGCGCGTGAAGCCATCGACACGGTCAAGAACGGTGTGACAGCGTTTGTCGACGGTGATTTCGATCGTGCGGCCCTGGTCGCTGCCGCGGGGCAACTCGCGGGCGTTCGGGGCGCGTTGCTCATCCTCGAACGTGCGGACGCGGCAGCGCTGCTTGCGCACACCTCCGCCATGGTCGAGGACGTTGCGGAAGGCAGGATCTCCGTTGCGGCAGAGTCCTTTGCGGAATCCCTCGCCGACCTGCTCATCTGCGTCGAGTACTACCTCACCGCGCTGGAGTATGCAGAGGATCCGGATCCCCTGATGCTCAAACTGGGCCGGGAAGGGCTTCTCGCCATGCGCGGGAGTGTCAGCTCGTCGTGATCGAGTGGCTGTCCGACTACGGAATGTTCCTGGCGCAGGCGCTCACTGTCGTTGCTGCTGTCCTGACAGTGGTTGCGGGTATAGCGGTTGCCAGTCAACGCATGCGGCCTGCAGAGGGCGGACAGATCGAGGTACGACGCCTGAACGAGCGCTACGACGCGATGCGCGATGCGCTGCGCAGCGCGGCACTGGATTCCAGGAGCTACCGGAAGCTGCGCAAGCGGGAGGCCAAGGAGAAAGCGCGTGCTGCGAAGCTGGCCGGTGACAAAAGCGAGGCGCCAAGAGCCTTTGTGCTCGATTTCGATGGCGACTTGCGGGCCGGTGCAGTGGACGCGCTGCGCGAGGAGATCAGTGCTGTACTGACGCTCGCGCGAACTGGCGACAGTGTGCTGCTCCGTCTCGAAAGCCCGGGGGGCGTAGTGCATGGCTACGGTCTGGCCGCCGCGCAACTCGCTCGGCTGCGGGAACGTGAGTTACGGCTCGTGGTCTGCGTCGACAAGGTCGCGGCGAGCGGTGGCTACATGATGGCCTGTGTCGCGAACGAGGTGATTGCGGCCCCCTTCGCCGTGCTCGGCTCCATCGGCGTGCTGGCGCAGTTACCCAACCTCAATCGTCTGTTGCGCAAGCACGATATCGACTACGAGGTCATCACCGCGGGCCAGTTCAAGCGCACGCTCACGCTTTTCGGTCGGAACACGGAAGAGGGGCGTCGCAAATTCAGGGAGGAACTGGACGAGACGCACGCCTTGTTCAAAGAGCACGTCGCACGGTGGAGGCCGGCGCTTGATCTCGAACTCGTGGCCACCGGAGAGACCTGGTACGGCAGCAGGGCGCTGCCCTTGGGCCTGGTCGATCGGCTCGGCACCAGCGACCAATGGCTTCAGGACGCCGCCGAATCCGGCACCGTGCTGCTCGAGGTGAGTTACACGGAGCGCAAGCGCCTGGGTGAGCGCTTCGGCGATCTGCTTGAAGCCTCGGTCAGCAGGGGCATCGGCCGCGCACTCGACCGCTTGCGTGCAGAGGATTCCCACCACCAATGAATGCCGGCCCTACTTGGCCCCTACCGGCGAGAAGGTTTCGAAGTCCTCCAGCATCGGAGACTCTTCCGTGCCGAAAGGCGCGTTCGGCTTCATGGCCGTGCTCTGCTCGTTCCGCATGAATTCGTAACGCTGGCGTGTAAGTTCAGCGATCTGGGCATCGTCCTTCAGGATCGTGGGCCGGATGAACACCATCAGGTTCGTTTTCCCGCGGGTCTTTCCCTTGCTCGAGAACAGGCCGCCGATCAGGGGCAGGTCACCCAGAATGGGCGTCTTGCTGCGCTGCTCGCCCTCTTTGTCCTGGAGCAAGCCACCGATCACGAGCGTCTGCTGGTCCTTGATCAGGGCCTTCGTCTTGATGAGGCGCTTGTTGGTGACGATGTCAGAGGTTTCGGCGGCAAGCGTGTTGGAGGGAGCGATGTCTTCCGCGCTCTGTTTGAGATCCAGTGTGATCGAGTCACCCTGGTTGATCTGGGGTTTGATCACCAGATTGATGCCGATGTCCTGCCGCTCGATGGTGGTGAAAGGGTTCTCGACCGAAGAGGCCTGACTCGTGCTCTGGCCGGTCTTGAACGGCACGTTCTGGCCGACCAGCAACTCGGCTTCCTCGTTGTCCAATGCCACTATCGTTGGTGTGGAGAGAATGTTTGCCTTGGTCGTCGTGGACAGCGCCCGCATGACGGCCTTCAGGTCACCGTTATCGATGTAGCCGAGCGTCAGACCCCCACCCGGCGCGAGGGTCACATTGCCGTTGCTGTCCACTCCGGCACCCGTCCGGAGGTTGGCGCCCAGGGTATTCACCGCAATGTTCCCTCCCTCCGAGGGAAAGCCCTTGTGCTCGCTCCCGATCCAGGAAATGCCCAGATCACGGGCGTCGTCATCGGTGACCTCCACCACGAGTGCCTCCACGAGCACCTGGGCGCGGCGAATGTCGACCTGCTCGACGATGGAGCGCATTTTCGCAACGATCGCCGGCGGGGCATTGACGATGAGTGCATTGGTGCTCTTGCTGGCCTCGATGCTCACTTTGGCGGCGGAACCGCCGCCTTGCTGTCCGCCGGCACCCGCGCCGTTATCGCCCTGGAGCGCTTCTGCCACGCCCTTGAGGATTGCCAGCATCTCGTCTGCCTGAACGTATTTCAGGTAGATCACATCGGTGTTGCCACCGGCGACCTCCTGATCAAGGCTCGCGATGATGTTGCGCACCTGCGTGCGGTTCGCGGGGTCGCCGCCGAGCAGGATCGTGTTTGTCCGGGTGTCGACCGCCATATTGACGAACTTGTAGCCCTCGCTCCCCTGGATCGCCGGAATGAGTTGCTGCAGGTTTTTTTCAACATCCTGTGCGTTGGCGTGCTGGAGGCGAACGGTCTCGAATTGCAGGTTCCCCGCCTGATCAAGAATTTTCACCAGCTCGTTGACGCGCTGCACGTTGGTGGCGCTGGAGGCCACGATCAGGCTGTTGGTTTCGGGGTAAGCGGTCAGCATGCCGGTTTGCGGCACGAGCGGCCTGAGATTGGTGGCCAACTGGCTAGCCGGTACATTCTTGGCCCGGATCACCGTGATGACCGTTTCGCCGCCTACGCCGCGCGACACCTGCGGACTGCTGGCGTTTGCCATCGCCTGGGGCACGATCTTGATGGCCCCACCTGACTCCACTGCGGCAAAACCGTTCACCTCGAGTGCCGAGAGAAACACCTGGTAGGCCTGCTCGGGTGTGACGGGTTCCGCCGACAGCACCGTGACTTTCCCTTGCACGTCTTTGTGGACGATCAGGTTCTTGCCGGTGACATCCGCGACCCACTGGACCATGGAGCGGATGTCCGCGTCGCGCATGTTCAGCACGAGCTTGCCGCCCTCTGCCAGCACGGTGCCGGCGTGGCAGGCAGCGGCAATTGCAATCCCCAAGGCGGCCAGATGCTGCCGTGTGCAGTGACTGAGTGCTTTCCGTAGTGTTTTCATTTGCGTGTCCGGTTGCGGAGCTCTTCGAGGCGCTGGCGAATGAGGTTGGCCTTCTCTTCAGGGGCCAGATCCTGCGGTATCGGCTGAGGCTGATCCGGTTCCAGCGCGAAGACGGGGGAGCCTTCGGCTGAACTTTCTGCGGCTGCTTGTAGGCTTTGTGCCGCGGGTGTGTCCGAGAGCCGCTCGAATTGCAGCCGCTCGGGGGATCCCGAGCGGTCAAACAGCACGTGGTCAGGATGGACCTCCTTCAGGATGAGGCCCGGTGCCACGCTCTGGCCGATCCTGTACCAGTCGGCCTGGCCTGAGCTGTTCTCGATAATCGCTCCACCGGTGCCGTTTTCTGCAGCAAAAGCCGCCCGAAGAATGAATCCCGTTGCTTCCTGGGGAGCCAGTACGCCGACTGCGGCGCTGGCGCTTGCCGTTGAGGCGGCACCGAAGACGTCTGCACTCAATATCACCGGCAGCGGATCGGCTGGCGGAGCTGTGATGACGGGAGGATGCGTGTCCGCCGAGCCGGAATCTGACATCGAGGCGAATCCGCGGAGCAATTGCACACCCGTTGCCGAAAGGGCGAGCACGACGAACAGCGCCGCGACGGCGAGGGGTAGGCTTAGGCTAAGCCTGTCTTCCAGCAGTGCGCGAATGGATGCCTGCATCTGTGTCGACTCCGTCCCTCGTGGAGGCCACCGGCGGTGTGGTCATGGCGTAAAGCCGTCGCCGGGCATGACTTGTGCAAATCGCAGGCCAGCGCCGGTTTCCTGTCTCCTGCCCCGAGCCGACGGACAGTGGCGGAGAGCCGATGCTAGAGTAATGCGCACATCCGAGGTCCACGCCCCATGCAGACCATCCCCTACGCCTACGCCAAGCGCCATGGTGCCCTGTTACGGATGCCGGAAGACGGGTCCGAGGAAAAGCCACGCTTGCTCCATCGGGCAAATGTACCCGTCCAGGCAGTCGCAGAGATACAGCGCCTGTCGGGGGTAGCCTTCACCTGCGAGCCACTCAGCGACGAGGACTTCGATCGCGCGCTGGCCGATACCTATGAACAGAAAAGCGGCGCCGCGCAGCGCATGGCGGCAGGTCTTGCCGACAACGTCGACATGAACAGCCTTCTCGAGAATGTCCGCGAGACCGACACCGATATCCTCGAGGAGAAGGAAGACTCGCCGATCATCCTGCTCATCAATGCGATTCTGGCCCAGGCGATCCGGGAGGGAGCCTCGGATATCCACGTCGAACCCTACGAGAAACGGCTCGTAGTGCGGTTTCGTGTCGATGGCATGCTCCGCTCGGTTCTTGAGCCGCGCCGGGAGTTGGCCCCTTTGCTGATTTCCCGTATCAAAGTGATGTCGCGCCTCGACATCGCTGAGAAACGCGTGCCGCAGGACGGGCGCATTTCCATCCGGGTCGGTGGGCGGGAGATCGATTTGCGCGTATCGACGCTGCCGTCTGCGAATGGCGAGCGCGTGGTCATGCGCATACTCGAAAAAAACCAGGCAAGACTCGACCTTGACCGGCTCGGCTTCTATCCGGCGGCTCTCGCGGGCCTGAAGGGGCTGCTGGCGCGACCGCACGGCATCATTCTGGTCACCGGCCCCACGGGTTCGGGCAAGAGCACGACGCTCTACGGTTGTCTCAACCACTTGAACGATGGCAGCAGCAATATCCTCACGGTCGAAGACCCGATCGAGTACAACATCGAGGGCATCGGCCAGACCCAGGTGAACGTCAAGGCAGGCATGACCTTCGCCTCCGGGCTGCGCGCCATGTTGCGTCAGGATCCCGACGTCGTGATGGTCGGCGAGATCCGTGATGCAGAGACAGCAGGCATTGCTGTGCAGGCGAGTCTCACCGGTCACCTCGTGTTGTCCACGCTGCACACCAACACGGCGGCAGGTGCCGTGACACGCCTCGAAGACATGGGTATCGAGCCGTTCCTGCTCGCCTCCAGCATCAACGGCATCATCGCGCAGCGACTCGTGCGCCTGCTCTGCAACGAGTGCAAGCAGCCGCATGTGCCGGATGCTATCGAGATGGAACTGCTGCAGATACGGCGGGCGGAGGAACACCTTCTGTTCCGTCCCAAGGGTTGCTCGGCCTGCAACGACCGTGGCTACCGCGGCAGGATGGGGCTCTACGAGGTGCTCCTGGTCGATGACACCATCCGCACGCTCATCCACAAGCGCGCGCCCGAGGACGAAATCGTGGCACAGGCGCGGAAGAGCCAGCAGTCCTTGCGCGCTGACGGGCGGGCCAAGGTCCTGAGTGGCAAGACGACCGTAGAGGAAGTCCTGCGCGTCACACGGGAGGATTGAGGCTGTGGCGGTGTTCAGTTACGCAGTGCTTGATGCTGCCGGCAAGCAGCGCAAGGGGACGCTCGAGGCTGATAACCCGCGCCACGCTCGGCAGGTCCTGAGGGATCGTGGGCTGGTGCCGCTCGATGTCACTGCGGTAAACGCCGACAACCGGCGCGGCAAAGAGAAAACGGTCGCCTCCCGCGCATCCCTTCCGGTAGCAGAGGTGGCGTTGTTCACCCGCCAGTTGGCAACGCTGCTGCAATCGGCCCTTCCCATCGCAGACGCACTGATGGCAATAGCGCAGCAGAGCGAGCGGGCACAGGCCAAGGCGCTCGTGTCCAGCCTGCGATCCCAGGTGCTGGAAGGGCGCTCTCTCGCGACTGCGATGGGGCAATACCCACGCGCATTCCCCTCCATGTACTGCGCGACCGTTGCCGCAGGCGAGCACACCGGGCGCCTCGATCTGGTGCTGTCGAAGCTTGCGGATTACACCGAGTCGAGTCACAAGTCCCGCCAGAAGGTCCAGTTGGCACTGATCTACCCGAGCGTCCTGCTGGGCCTCGCGGTGCTGGTGGTGACGGGCCTCCTCACATACATCGTTCCTGACGTCGTCAAGGTTTTCGCTGATCAGGGGCAGGCCTTGCCGCCCCTCACCCAGGCCATGCTCGATGCCAGTGATTTTCTGGTGAACTGGGGAGCCTGGGCGCTGGTCGGGATCGTCATTGCGGTGTTCGCCTTCCGCGCTTTGCTCCGCAATGGGGACCGCCGGGAGATGGCCGACGCTCTCACCCTCAAACTCCCCTTGGCCGGCCGCATGAGTCTGGCGGCAAACAGCGCGCGCTTCGCCGGCACCCTGAGCACGCTGGTATCGAGCGGTGTGCCGCTGGTCGACGCGCTGGATATTGCCGCCGCAGTGCTGACCAACACCGCGTTGAAGCGCGTGGTCGGGGAGGCCGCGGGGCAGGTGCGTGAGGGCAGCAGTCTGAAATCAGCTCTCGAGCGCAGCGGTCGTTTTCCGCCGATGATGATCTACATGATCGCGAGCGGTGAGCAGAGCGGTGAGCTCGAGCGCATGCTCGCGCGCGTTGCCGACAGCCAGCAGACAGAACTCGACAACCGCATCGCCACGATGCTCGGACTCCTCGAACCCGCCGTTCTGTTGTTCATGGGCGTAGCTGTACTATGCATCGTGGTTGCGATACTGCAGCCGATCTTCTCCCTCAACCAGATGATCACCTAGAGGTGTACATAGTGGAAATCCGATCCAACCGACATCGCGGCTTCACGCTGATCGAGATCATGGTCGTCGTCGTCATCATCAGCGTCCTGATCGGGCTGGTCGCGCCGAACATCATGGGCCGTGTCGATCAGGCAAAAGTCACCGCCGGCAAGGCCGATATTGCAACGATGTCGCAAGCTCTAGAGATGTACCGCATCGACAACGGAAGCTACCCGACGACGGATCAGGGCCTTCAGGCACTCGTCGAGAAGCCCGGTGGCACACCGGAGCCGCGCAACTGGAACGCTGCCGGCTACATGAAGAAAAAGACGCTCCCCAAGGATCCCTGGGGCAATGACTACCAGTATGTCCGCTACCCCGACGGCCGCTTCGACATCGTGAGCCTCGGCGCCGATGGTCGGGAGGGCGGCGAGAGCTACGATGCCGACATCACCTCCGCCGAGTAAAACGAGCGGGGGCTTCACCCTCGTCGAGATGCTCGTCACGCTCGTGATCATGGCCCTTCTTGCGGGGCTCGCCACGCTCTCCGCCGGCGGGAATGCGCAGCGCGCAGCGCGTGACGAAATGTCCCGCATCCGGGAAATGCTCCTGTACGCGCGGGACGAGGCGACGATGCAGGGGGATGAGCTCGGCCTGTTGCTTGAAGAGGACGCCTATAGCGTCCTTCGATTCGACCCTGAGTCGGAGCTCTGGTCGGAGATCCCGGAAAAACCACTCGACAGGCACGAACTGCCCAAGGGCATGAGCCTGAGCCTGTCGCTGCCAGAGGCGCCTGTCCGCAGGTCGTCGGGAGGCAATGACGACGAGCTGGTGCCGGAGGTGTTGCTGTCCTCGAGCGGCGAGATCAGCGAATTCACACTCGAGTTGCGACTCTCTCCGGGCGATGAGCTGATCGCAGGGCTCGAGAGCGACGGCAGTGGAACCCTCCGTGACCTCTGAGAGGCAGACGGGTTTCAGCCTCATCGAGGTGCTGGTGGCGCTTGCGATCCTGGCGGTGCTGGCCACCACCGTCGTGTCCCAGAGCGGTGCTTTTTCGGCCCAGCTTTTCCGTCTCGAAGACAAAACGCTTGCGCTATGGGTGGCACAGAACGCTCTCGATGAAGCGCGATTGAAAGACACCCCGCCCGCGGACGCCAAGCCGTCAGAAGTGGAGATGGGCGGCAAGACATGGGTGGTCAGCATGCGCGTACAGCCTACGCCACGCCCCGGTTTCAGCCGCATGGAAGTGAGCGTGGCTCGCGAGGGTGAGGACGATCCGCTGTTGAGCCTCACTGGCTTCAGGGCCGATCTGCGGTGAGCAAGCGTGAATCGGGATTCACGCTTCTGGAAGCCTTGGTCGCAATGGCGATTTTTTCCTTCATTGGCGTTGCCGCCTACACTTTGCTGGCGTCCACAGGGCGGCTGAAAGAGAGCGGCGACGCAGGGTACGCGGCACTTGCTGGCATGCAACTCGCACTGCGCCAACTCGAAGAGGATTTTTCGCAGTTCTCACCGAGGCCTGTTTCAAGCGGTGGGCGGGAGAATAGTCCGGCGCTGGATGCCGAGCCGGAGGATGCGGTGGTGGAGTTCACCCGCGCCGGGTGGCGCAACCCGCTTGGAATGCCACGCTCAGGGCTCCAGCGTGTTGCCTGGGCGGTGGATGATGAGGGCAACCTGCTGCGGCGTTACCGCCGGGAAATCGACGATACGGACCCCGACGCCCTTATGGAGAGGGTATATGCCTCCAACGTCGACTCCCTCGAACTCCGCTACCTCGATGACAAAGGAAAGTGGACGAAGTCCTGGCCGCCCGAGTCGGGGCCGGGGGTCGCCCCCCGGACCGGGGACACGGTCGGGGTTGCCAAGGCGGACGAACCTGTGCCGGTAGCTGTCGAAGTTCGCGTAGCA
>JBILEG010000165.1:0-7216 GCA_044352225.1 Pseudomonadales bacterium
GTGATGCGCTCGCCGAGTTGTTCGACCCAGTCGATGCGTGTCATCAGCGCCTCGGCGCCGTCCCAGGCGCTCGCCACATCCTTGAAGCCGGCGGGCGAGCCCGCGCCGAGCGGTTGCTGGCCCAGATCCGCCAGCACACCGGGGAGTTCGGGCGAGGGTTCCAGGCCCGCGGCCCGCATCACCGACACCACGAACTCCCGTGGCGTTTTCAGCTTGCGTTGTGCGGGGGCGAGCGCCTCGGGGTGACGCAGCAGTGCGCGCACCACCGCAGGGATATCGCCCTCGGTCTCGCGCCAGCGTGCCTCAAGTGCGGCAAGCAGCCCGGCCGGCGGTTGGTCGGCGATGAAATGCCGGGCCAGCTTGAGGCACAGATGCTTTGCGGTGGACGGATGCCGGGCGAGGTCGCGCAGGATCTGCTCGCCCTTTGCGATCCCGCTCTGCCCGTAGCGCTTTCCCAGCACCTGCCGCATGCCGGGCTCGTGGGTGGCCTCACGGAACAGGAAACCCGGCCCTGCGCCGCCCGGCGCGATCCTTACGCTCCAGCCCGTGATTCCCAGCGCAAGTTCGCGCACATCGGCCTGGGTGTAACCGCCACCCACGCCCAGGGTGTGGAGTTCGAGGATCTCGCGGGCGAGGTTCTCGTTCAGCCCCCGCGTCTGCCGGCGCCCGAGGCGCGAGCCCGGCCCCACCGATTGCGCGTTGTTCAGATAAGTGAGCATGGCGGGATGTTTCTCGACCGCGAGCAGCATGTCGCCGAAACGCCCGCCCATATGCGGCGCGATCGCCTCGCGCTCCAGCGTGGCCGCGAGCCCCCGCATCGGCGTGGGGCCCACAGAGACACTGAAGTGGTTCGAGAACACATCCAGCAAGCGGTGCGCCAGAGGCCGGGTGCCGGTAATGGCACGCGACAGCGTGTCCGCGGCCATGGCCTCACCCATCGCCACGATGGCTTTCACGTCCTCCGGGTCTACGGGCGTGCGGGCATCGCCGTCCGAGAGGCGCCGCCCCAGCCGCTCCAGCACTGCGGTGGAACTGCCTGCAGCGCCATCGAACTCCAGTGCGCCAAGCTGGGTTTCCAGCCATGCCTGCGGATTGCGCGCAGCCAACGCGAGTTCCCCCGGCCGGGCGCCCAGCCCGAAGCGGTTGACGGCGATTTCCGGCGTGAGTGTTGCCATCCTTCGCTCAGCGCAGCGCCAGGCTGCGCGTGAGGAAGGGCAGGCTGCGGTCCATGCGGTAGTCGATACCGGAGTGCGTGTCGTCGAATTCCTCGTAGGTGTGCGTGATCCCCGCCTGCGCGAGTTTCAGCGAGAGCTGCCGCGTGCCGTAGTGGATGTGGTACTGGTCGCGCCAGCCGCAGTCGATCCAGATGCCGCGCAGCGTGCGCAGCGCTGCGCGGTGCTTCTGCACCATGTTCACCGGGTCATGCGCGAGCCAGCGCGCCCAGCGTTGCGGGATCAGCTCGCCTGTTTCCAGATTGAACGGCAGGCGGAAGCCGTTCGGTGCTTTGGGATCCGGGTCGTAGCTCGCGGCCATGGCGAGATTCATCAGCGCGTGTACATCGCCACCGCCCGGGCGCTCCTTTCGCCAGATACTCTGCAGGAAGCGCTGCACGCGGCCATCATCCACGCCTGGCGTGAGCTTTGCCGCGTTGCGCGCCACGTCGATGCGCCCGGGCTTGCGCGGCGGCGAGGCAAAACGCGCGAGTGCGTTCAGCGTGTTCGGCCAGTCGCTGCGGTAGCAGAGATCGAAGGCCGCATCGCCCGAGTGGTTTGCCACGGCGCCCCAGGTCTCGGGGTGTTTCATGGCGTGCACGATCGCGCCGTAGCCGCCCGAGGATTTGCCGAAACAGCCGCGGGAATCGCGCGTGGCCAGCGTGCGGAATTCGCGGTCCACCGTGGGCACCAGCTCGTGCACGAGGTAATCCGCGTAACGGCCGATGGCGCTCGAGTTGATGTACTGGTTGCCGCCCAGCGCCGTGAAGCAGTCGGGGAACACGACTATTGCGGGCGCCATGCGTTTCTCGTGGACCAGACGCGCGAGGCGCTCGGGGAGGTTCTCGTCGAATGCACGCCACGCGAGGTGCGCGGGGCCCGATCCCGTGAAGCCGGCCAGATCGAAAAGCACGGGGAAGCGCTTGCCGGGCGCGGTGTCGTACTGCGGTGGCAGCCAGAGGTGGAGCTTGCGCACGTGCGGGTCGCCGAGGGGGTTGCCGGACAGCACCTTTGAGGTGTGTTCGAGCACCACGAGTCTGCCTTCGGTTGCGGTGGGGCGTTTGATGGCCATGGCGCTCTCTGTGTCCGGTATCGTGCCCGATGGTAGCCCGCGGCTCCCTTGGCGAGCCATGCCCCCGACACGCAGCGCCTGTGGCCCCAAACGCTCGATCGGATGCTGTGCGATGTAGGAGGGGGCCATGCCCCCGACACGCAGCGCCTTGGATCGCGCAGCCGCCTCGCTACGCTGCATACTCCGGTCCCGGAGGTAGCCTCGCCGTGAATGTGTTCCCCCGCGCTGTACTTGCCTTTTTGCTCGCCCTCGCAGCCAGCGTCACGCACGCCGAGCTCACGGCCCACCAGAGCATCGCGACGCGCCCTTCCTTCGCCCTCCCCGTCGCCTGCACCCTCGCCCGCGACTGCTGGGTCGCGAACTACTTCGACGTGGACGCCTCCAGCGCAGTGGCGCGCGATTTCCGCTGCCACGCACGCTCCTACGAGGGCCACGACGGCACCGACATCGCGCTGCGCGACGAGGGCGTGATGCGCGCGGGCGTGGCCGTGCTGGCCGCGGCCCCGGGCACCGTGCGCAATGTGCGCGACGCGATGCCCGATGCCATCCCCGCCGATGCGGCAGCCGTGAAAGCGCTGGCTGGCCGCGACTGCGGCAACGGTGTCGTGATCGACCACCCCGGCGGCTGGCAGACGCAGTACTGCCACCTTCGCCGCGGCAGTGTCCGCGTGAAGCCCGGTCAGGCGGTGGCGGCCGGCGCGCAGCTCGCAGAGGTGGGGCTTTCCGGGCGCACGGAATTTCCCCATCTGCACTTTGCGGTGCGGCTGGGCACGTTGCAGATCGACCCCTTCAGCGGGCTGCCTTCGCAGGAGGGCTGTGGCGCGGTCGCAGCACCGCTGTGGCGGACGGACGCCGGGATCGATTACGAGGACGTGGCGCTCTACAACGTGGGCTTCAGCGTGGGTCCGCCGGATATCGCGGCGATCCGGCGCGGCGAGCGCGCGCCGGATGTGCTGCCGCCGGACGCGGCTTCACTGGTGCTGTGGGTGGATGCGCTGGGTGTGCAGGCGGGCGATGTTTTCGTCTTCTCGATCCGTGATCCTGAAGGCCGCGTGCTGCACCGGCGCGAGCAGCCCGTCGATCGCACGCAGGCGCGGCGTTACGGGTTTTCAGGTGTGGAGCGCCCGGCGGGCGCATGGCTCTCGGGTGCCTACACCGGCGAGGTGGTGCACATCCGCCGCCGCGGCGGGCAGGAACTCATGTCACGCGTAGTGGTGGAGCAGCGCATCGCCGCGCCCTGAGAGCGCTCAGCACCACGCGAATCGCGGTTGTTCGTAGTGGCTGACGCGCGTGTCGCGCCCGGCCAGCGCCACTTCGCGGAACTGGTAGATCACCGCGGCGGTGGGCGCGTGCACCACGTCGTCCAGGCTGTCCATGCGGATCGACAGCACGGGGTGATCGCCGTAGGAGGCTTTGCGGAGTTCGGGCACGTGCGGCTGCATCAAGTCCGAGAGCGGCACGCGGAAGCAGTGCGCCACCTCTGCGGGATCGGGCGCCAGCGCGCTGTCGTCCTCGATCCACGCCACGAAGGGCCGCATGCGGAAGCCCGAGCGCGTGGGGAAATCGTCCAGACGGCCCAGGACGTTTGCGGCGCCGGGGTCGAGGCCGAGTTCTTCGCGCAGT
This sequence comes from Pseudomonadales bacterium, assembly GCA_044352225.1. GTDB lineage: Bacteria > Pseudomonadota > Gammaproteobacteria > Pseudomonadales > UBA5518 > UBA5518. Next base: position 3,907 of record JBILEG010000165.1, read on the forward strand.
TCGCGCAGGGCGGCGTCGAGATCGGTTTCTCCTGCGTCCAATCGGCCGCCGGGCAGTGCGAACTGACCCGCGTGGCGGTTCATGGTCGCGGGGCGTTCGGTCAGCAGGAAGCAGGCTTCACCGCTCTTGGGGCAGGGCACGAGCGCGAGCACCACGGAGGCCGGACGCAGGCCTTCGCGCGGGTCGTCGGTGTGCGCGAAATCCGCGAGCCGCGCGGTGATGGCGGTGCGCAGGGCGGGGCTGAACTGCAGGTCGATGGCACGTGCTCCCGGGTGGGTGAGGGTGGCGCGGATACGCGGGTATTGGCCGGCGGATGCTATCACCCGCCGCGGCGGTGACGGGCTGTGACAGGGATTTGTCGGGGGCATGGCCCCCTCCTACGGGGAGCCGCGTCGGGGGCATGGCCCCCTCCTACGGGGAGCGAGTCGGGGGCATGGCGGGATGCTGGACGCCGCACCCGCCCGCGTTCATCCTCGCGCCCTCCGGTCTGTACCGCGTTTCCCGTGGAGCCCTTCCCGCATGTCGCGCACTTTCCATCTGCTTTTCGTCGTCCTGTTCAGCGCCTGTGCCTGGGCCGACACCACTGCACCGGCCGCCGCACCGGCCGCCGGCCGCTTCAGCCTCGACGACGTCTTCACGCCGGTGGCGGCCACCGGCGGCATGGTGGTGAGCGAGGAAGAAGTTGCCTCCGAAGTGGGTGCCAGCGTGCTGCGGCGCGGTGGCAACGCGGTGGATGCCGCGGTGGCCACGGCGCTGGCGCTGGCCGTGGTGCTGCCGGAGGCCGGCAACCTGGGCGGTGGCGGCTTCATGCTGGTCCACCTCGCGAAGGAGAATCGCACCATCGCGCTGGATTACCGAGAGGTCGCACCCCGCGCCGCCACGCGCGACATGTACCTCAAAGCCGACGGAAGCGTGGACCACGACGAACTCGACCACGGCGCGAAGAGCGTGGGCGTTCCCGGCACCGTGGCGGGTCTGGCCTATGCGCTGGAGCACTGGGGCACCATGAAGTGGTGGCAGGTGGTGGACCCGGCGCTCGCGCTTGCCGACAAGGGCTACGTACTGAACGCCACCCAGGCCGCCTCGCTCGAATACGGCCGCGAGCGACTGCTCCTGAATGACGAAGCGAAGCGCGTGTATCTCGAAGCCGACGGCAGCGCTCCCAGGATGGGCCAGCGCCGCCGCTACGTCGATCTCGCAGCCTCGCTGAAACTGATCAAAACCACCGGCCCGCGCGCGATCTACGGCGGCCCCGTGGGCCAGAAGATCGTGGACGATGTGCAGCGCCTGGGCGGCGTGCTGTCGATGGAGGATCTGCGGGAATACCGCCCCACCGAGCGCGAGGCTGTCACCGGGACCTATCGCGGTTTCGAGGTGGTGTCGATGCCGCCGCCTTCATCCGGCGGTGTGCATCTGGTGCAGATGCTGAACATCCTGGAGGGCTGGCCGCTGGCAGAGTACGGCGCAGGCAGTGCGCAAGGCCTGCATCTCATGACCGAGGCGATGCGCCGCGCCTACGCCGATCGCAGCGAGTACCTCGGCGATCCGGATTTCGTGAAGGTGCCGGTGGCGGCGCTCACGAGCCGGGATTATGCGGCGTCACTGCGCGCGCAGATCGACCCGGCGCGCGCGACGCCTTCCTCCGCGGTGAAACCGGGAAATCTCGCGCCCTACGAGAGCAAGCAGACCACGCACTTCTCGGTGATGGACCGCGATGGCAACGCCGTGGCCAACACCTACACGCTCAACTGGAGTTATGGCAGCGGCATCGTGGCGAAGGGCACGGGCATCCTGCTGAACAACGAGATGGACGACTTCAGCGCCAAACCCGGCGAGCCCAATGCCTTCGGTCTTCTCGGTGGCGAGGCGAACGCGGTGCAGGCGGGCAAGACGCCTCTCTCGTCCATGACGCCTACGATGCTGATGAAGGACGGCAAGGTGTTTCTCGTCACCGGTTCGCCAGGCGGCAGCCAGATCATCACCACGGTCTTGCAGACGGTCGTGAACGTGGTCGATCACGGCATGAACATCCAGGCCGCCACGAACGCGCCGCGTATCCATCACCAGTGGTGGCCGGATGAGCTGCTCGTGGAGCGCACGCTGAGTCCCGACACTGTTTCGCTGCTGCGTGCGAAGGGGCACGCCGTGACGCCCACCTACCCCATTGGCACCACGCAGACGATCCTCTACTGGGATGGCCTGTTCCAGGGTGCAGCGGATCCACGCCGCGGTGGGGGACGGGCGGTGGGGTTGTAGGAGCGCGCCATGCGCGCTGTGGTTCAGAAGCCGCTTTGCAGGATCTGCCGCAGGCCGCGCACGTCATAGCCCGCGTTTGCGGCGGCGGCGATCACCTCGTCGGGGTTGCAGTTGCCGGCCTGCGCCAGCGCCCAGAGATTCGCGCAGCGCGTGCCCGAGCGGCAGAACGCCAGCACCGGGCCTTCGGCCGTGGCGAGCAGTTCGCGGAAGTGGAGCACGTCGTCCACCGTGAGCCCGCCGGTGGTGACCGGCTGGTGGTGGTAGGCAAGGCCTGCGGCCTGCGCCGCGGCAGCCACCGCCGATGCGGGCGGCTGGTCGAAGGATTCGCCGTCGGGGCGGTTGTTGATCACCGTCCGGAAGCCCAGCCCCGCCACCGCCGCCAGTTCATCAACCATCAGTTGTGGAGCGACGCTGACGGCGTCGTTGATCTTCCGGATATCCATCGCCTGTACCGCTGTTGCTGCCTGCGGGCATCATATTCATCATGCCCCCCACTGTTAAGTTCTGCCGGAGGTCTCCATGCGCCGTTTCGTTCTTGCCGTCGGCCTGTTCGCCGCAGCCACCGCCCTCACCGTTCAGGGCGCGGAAAAAACCCTGTTCACACCCGAGGATCTCCTGCAGGAACGCAGCGTCTCGGAGCCCGCCATCTCGCCCGACGGCAAATGGGTGGCCTATGTCAGCAGCGTCGCGGACACCGCCAAAGACGATTACAACGCCGATCTCTGGATGGCGAGCCGTGACGGCAGCCGAAACATCCGCCTGACGCGTACGGCCGAGGGAGAGTCCTCTCCGCAATGGAGCCCGGACGGGCGCTATCTCGCGTTTCTTGCCGCGCGCCCCGCAGACGAGGCCGACAAGGACCCTCTCACGCAGGTGTGGGTGCTGGATCGCGAGGGCGGTGAGGCCGAGCGGCTCACGTCCTTCCCCGGCGATGTCTCGGAGTTCGCGTGGTCGCCCGACGGCCGCCGTCTGGCCGTGATCGCCTGGGACGCGGACTCGCGCAAGACCATCGATCCCGATGCCACCGTGCCGCCTATCGTTATCGACCGCTACT